>JBARCY010000309.1:0-11790 GCA_049794595.1 Candidatus Acidiferrum sp. | reverse complement strand
TGGTCGAGGCGCTGACGTACCACATGCGCGATCACCGGGCCACGCTGCGCCTCAATGAGGAAGTCGAAAGCGTGGAGGAGCTGCCGGACGGGAAAGTGGCGGCGAATCTCGTCAGCAAGAAACGGATCAATGGCGATGCTTTGCTGTACGCGGTGGGCCGGCAAGGAAATGTGGACAAGCTGGACCTCGCCGCCGCCGGGATTGAATCCGACGAGCGCGGGCGCATCAAGGTCGATGCGGATTTCCGCACCTCGCAAGCGCACATTTTTGCCGTGGGCGACGTCATCGGTTTCCCGAGCTTGGCGTCCGTATCGATGGAGCAGGGACGCATCGCGGCGGCGCGTGCGTTCGGCCTGCAGGTGCAGACGGATCCGGCGAGTTATCCGTACGGCATTTACACGATTCCGCAGATTTCTTTTATTGGGAAGACGGAAGAACAACTCACCGAGGCCGACTTTCCTTACGAAGTTGGGCTGGCGTATTACCGCGAGATCGCGCGCGGCCAAATTTCTGGACACACCGATGGACGCCTGAAGCTGCTATTTCACCGGGAGACGCTCGAGCTGCTTGGGGTACATATTTTCGGCGAAGACGCCGCGGAGCTGCTGCATATCGGGCAAGCGGTATTCAAGCTGAAGGGCAAGATCACGTACTTCATCAATACGGTGTTCAATTACCCGACGCTGGCGGAATGCTATAAGACAGCGGCGTTTAATGGCCTCAATCGCCTGGGCTGAGCGGTCCCACCCTGCGCGATGATTCTCAGATTGCTCCCAACCATCTGACGGGGAAATAGCTTGAAAGGGTGTTCACTAGCTTTTCATCTGCGGTGATCAACTCTGAGTTCAATGTAACGGCCAGCGCGACATACAGGCTGTCGTACACCGTCCGACCCTGCTGCAAAGCAATCCGGAGAGCAAGATCAATGAACTGCTCCGCTGGCACGGTGGGAAGCTCTTGCGCATGGAGAGCTAAAAGCGATGTTTGCGCATCGGAACCGGTACAGCGATTCTGGCGTGCCGCCCTCCAGTGAGCGTTAGCGACTTCAAGCCAAATGAGGTCTGGGGCAATCAATTCAATGGCGCCTTGCCGCCAACTATCGAGCAATCCGCGGGCCTGAGGCGCTAGGACCTCCAAACGAAACGGCGAGAGCCATTTGATGGCCACGCTGGCGTCTACGACAAAACTCGTCACCGGGATCGGTCCTCTCGAATCATTTCGTCCGATGTGGGGGAATCGCCAGACAAAGGCGGTATCAAGGCGTCGAGCTTCCGCAACTTATCGACAAACTCACGACGACGCTTGAGTTCCTTCTCAGTAGGGAAATTTCGTTCGAGAAGAGCGAGCACTTCGGCGGCAATGGAACGGCGCTGGCTTTTAGCGCGCTTGCGCAAGGCTTCGTAGAGGTCACGGGGCACGTTTTCAACGTAAAGTGTAGGCATAGGGTTTCCCTAGGAAAAGCATAGGACATCCCTAGGGATTATGCAACACCCTGATTTGGAGAGGCAAAAGACGTTCAGCGTCGGGCGAAACCGGCTGCTCAGGCCCAGCCCTGACGGTATTCGCGGCGGAGGAAGTCGTTGGCGGTGGCAACGTTGGTGACGCGCATGTTGGCGCCGTCGTAGTTGATTTTTTTTCCAGCGCGGAGCGCGACGACGCCAAGGAGCATTACCTCTGTTAAGCGCGCGGCGTATTCAAAGGGGCAGGAAGTTTCTGTTTTGCCTTTTGCGGCGTTGACCCAGTTCATTTCGTGGTCTTCGTTTTCGATGCGCGGCAGTTTTTGCGGCGGCTTGCCGTAAGAATCGTTAAGGGACTTAGGCAGGAGGCGAGGCTTCAATCCGTATGTATCGTGGAGCAGCTTTCCTTTGCTGCCGATGAGCAACGCGCCGCCGCCTTTGTTGAGGTCTTCGTCGCCGAGTTCTTCGGGCTTGTCGGGCATGAGGCCGCCGTCGTACCAAGTCATTTTGACGGGCGGCATGGAACTGCGGGAGGGGAATTCATAAAAGGTTTGTGTGGCGTGAGGGTAAGAGACGCCGTTGAACGGGGTCGAGACGGTCTCGACGGTTGTCGGCAGGCCGAGTTCGAGCGCCCACATGGAGTGGTCGATCAAGTGCGCGCCCATATCGCCGATGGCGCCCATCCCCCAATCCGACCAGCCGCGCCAATTGAAGGGGTGGTAGATGGGGTGATAGTCCACGTGCAGGGCCACGCCAAGAAACAGATCCCAGGATAGTTTGTCTGGAACAGGATAATCGCCTGCCATCGCGGCAGCGAGACGGGCGTTGACGCCAGGACCATTCCAACGGAGCGTGTCGGCAGGCTCCTTGAGTGCCTCGGGGCGAGGCACGCCCTGCGGCCAGAAGCCGAGCGGCCTGTTGGTCCAAACATGGACTTCGCGCACTTCCCCGATTGCGCCGGCTTGAATGTATTCGACCGTCGTGCGCGCGTCGTTGAATGAGTGGCCCTGATTGCCCATTTGCGTGGCGACTTTGGTTTCCTTGGCGCGACGCGCGAGCTGCCGGGCTTCGTCGATGGACCATGTGAGAGGCTT
The DNA here is from genome assembly GCA_049794595.1 of Candidatus Acidiferrum sp. Taxonomy (GTDB): domain Bacteria; phylum Acidobacteriota; class Terriglobia; order Acidiferrales; family UBA7541; genus Acidiferrum. The sequence continues at coordinate 9,239 of JBARCY010000309.1, read as the reverse complement.
CTGTACGTAGACGTGTTTGCCGAGAGCCATGGCGGCAAGCGCGATGTGCGCATGCATGTGATCGGAGGTCGCGACAAGGACGGCGTCGATGTCCTTTTGGTGTTCGAGCATGTCGCGATAATCCTGATAGCGTTTGGCTTTTGGCAAATGCTCGGTTTTCAGGCGCACCATGCCATTGAGGTGAGCTTTGGCCTTTACGCGATCGAACTCGACGGGGGGCTGGCCCGGAGCGGGCTCTGGATCAGGCTGGTCAAGCCGCTTTTGGAGATTGGGGATTTCCGTGTCGAGATGGTCGAAGCCTTTTTGGGCGTAGCCCCAGTCAACGTCGCAAAGAGCAACGATATTTTGGCTGGAAAGATTGATGAGATTGGTGCGGCCCATGCCTCCGATGCCAACCCCGGCGATATTCAGCAGGTCGCTGGGCGCAGTAAAACCGCGTCCGAGGACGTGCCTTGGCACGATCGTGATTGTCGCGGCGCCGGCCGCTACGTTGGTTAAGAACTCGCGGCGTGAGACTTCTTTCTTTTCGCTCATGGCAGCTCCATAGTGTTGCGGGCATTATCGCGCTCTCGAGGGTACATTGCGATTGCTAAGTTTAAGATGGATACACGCGGCACGGAAGCAGTCTCGGACCTACCTTCCAGCATGGTCCGGGCAAGGTGTCCACGTTCTCGATCGATTTCGAGTCCACTCCAGGGAACGCATCGAGATCCCCCGACTCTCCGATTGCCGCAAGCCGCCCAGACAGGCTAAGATAGTGATGGAGGCATTGGTTAGTGCTCACTATTCGTTTGGCCAGGATTGGGAAGAAGAAGAAGCCGTTTTACCGCGTCGTTGTCATTGAGAGGACGCGGCCCCGCAATGGGCGTGTTGTGGAAGCGGTGGGGACGTATGATCCGCTGAAGAAGCCTGCGGAGATCAAGCTCGACTCTGAGCGCATCAAGCACTGGCTCGGGGTTGGTGCGCAACCCAGCGACACCGTGCGAAGCTTCATCCGCCAACAAAAGATCGCGTAATTCCAGCGAAATCCCCATCTCTTGCACGTCCCCGGTCAGAGCGGGGGCGTTTTATCCACGATCAGTGGAGAGTCGGGCAGGAGGAGGTGCAGGATGAAAGAGCTGGTCGAAGCCATTGCCAAGGCTCTGGTGGACCACCCCGAAGATGTGCAGGTTAGGCCGGTCGACGGCTCGCAAGTTACCGTCCTTGAGCTACGGGTGCATCCCGAAGACTTGGGAAAAGTGATTGGGCGGCAAGGGCGCACGGCGAAAGCGGTGCGCACGCTTCTCGGCGCCGCAGGCATGAAAGTGAAGAAGCGCTATACGCTTGAGATACTAGAAGATTGAGCGTCGAAGCGCAGCGTTGGATGATTGTCGCGAGGATTCTCCGGCCTCGCGGCAACAAAGGTGAAGTGGCCGCGGAGCTTCTCACGGATTTTCCCGAACGGTTGACACGACTGACGGAAGTTTATCTTGGCGCGAGAGGGGATGCCAGCTCGAGCGATCCGTGCCTTACCGCATTGAAATCCTGCTGGCTCAGCCAAAACCACAAAGGCCAGGCCGTTTTTCATTTTGAGGGATGCAATTCGATCTCCGACGCGGAAAAGTTTCGTGGACTGGATGTGTTGTTGCCGATCGAGAAGCGGGTGACGCTCTCGGCTGGCCAATACTTTGTGGACGATCTGATCGGCTGCTCCGTATTTGAAAATTCGGCGGAACCTTCCATTGTTTCTTCCTCGCCTTGTTCGTTGGCAACTGCTCCGTCCTTGCTCGGCACAGTCAAAGACGTGCAGTTCACTGGCGAAGGTGTGGCCGGCACGCCGCTCCTTGCCGTGGATGTGCCCGGCGGGGAATTACTGATTCCTTTGGCCGAAGATATATGCACGCGAATCAATACGGCTGGCCGAAGGATTGATGTAGTGCTTCCGGAGGGCTTGCGCGATTTAAATGACCCCGCATAAGCCTGCGAGATTCCTGGCTTGATGCGCGTTAGTGAACGTCGATGGTCGTGACGCTCAGCGCTGGAAGCGTGATGGTCATTGTGGACCCACTTACAGCCATCGTCCCAATCGACACTGGTGCGACTGGATTTTGCCCCTGCGCGGTGACTGCCGTCATTTGGTACAAATAGGCGGTGCCGCCGAGAGGCTGGCCGTTGATTGCCGTTACCTGCGTGGAAGCAGAGCGATTGATGGCTACGAATACGGTGCGGCCTGGCGTCGTGCTGTCCGTGCTGGCGTAAACCACCACATTCGCCACGTTGCTAGAAGTCGTCTGGAGCGATGTGTCGCCCAAGCAGGCGTTGGCGCCATCGAAACCACGAAAGGCGCGAAAGCCCGCAAGGACATAAGAATAGGTTCCGCTCGGCGGCCAGAAACTCGCAGCGAAAACACCCTGGCTTCCAAAGATACCCAGGTTATCTGCTTGGGCGATGGTTCCGGCGATATGGTTTGTTCCGCCGTTCTCGTACTCCGTGATGGAGATTTTCATCCCGGGATTTTCGGCGTCAATTTTGGCTTGCAGGCGGCCAAGGATATTTATCGGAGTGTTGCCCAGTTCTTGATAGATCCAGGGATTGCTGTTGGTGGAGTCCGTGAAGGTCGGGTCCCACAAGGCGCGAGGGCTCTGCACGATGAGTTGGATTTGAGCGGGAGTGAGGGTCGTGCCCGTCAGATCAAGGGCGCGGGTTCCGCTGGCGTCGTATTCCTCGACGTACCAATGGAAATCGTAAACATCCACTAGCGGTTTTCCGTAGGTCGTCGACGCGGTCTTCAGCGCAGCCAGATACTTGTCTGGGAACCAGTTCGCGCCGCTGGGTGTGGCACTCAGTTCGCCTTGCCAATTGTAGATGCCCTGGAAGCCGTAGTGCACAGGGCCGAAGATCACGACATTTGGAAACTGATCCTTCAAGGCTTCCGCGAGATTGATGGTATTGGTGATGTAGGCGTCCGAAGTGACGGGGTTGGGGCCTTGCACTTCAAGGTGGGTGGAGTTCCAAAGCTCAGGTTCATTGTCCAGACTGACGAAGGTGGGGTGCGTGGGGGTGGTCTCGAAAATTCCCAAGCCCGAAAACTTTTGATCCAGCGCCCAAAGGAATTCGTCCATATACACGTTGTTGTCGGTCGTTGCCGGAGGAGGGGTAAGTGTGAACGGCGCAGCGGACGCCGTGCTTTTCTGGTCGACGGCCGGCCGGAAGCGAGAGAGGTCAGGTGGATTCGTGATACTGACGGGACCATTTTCATCCGCGGACACCAGGCCTTGCAGCTGAAACGTCACCAGGCTCGCCATGCCGTTGGCTTGATCGCCGGAAATAAATTCGCGGACGGCTTCGGCGGGGACATTGCTGGAGCTTAAGTAGTTGTCGTTTTCGTAGAGATAGTCGCTGCCGGCGTTGGAGGCGTTGGTGATCCAGTTGTAGGCCGTCCAACGGTTGCCGCCGTCGCGATCAAAGGTCAAAAGCGGCGGCGCGCCGGTGACGCCGGAATAGAAATTGATGCCGTAGATGTACGGAGAGATGGATTTGGTGACGGCTGGATTGACGGTGACGGTCACGTCAGCCGTGGCGTTAACAGGCGTGGCGGAAATCTGAGAAGAGTTGGCGCTTTCGCCGGCCACGTTGAGCGCGGAAACCACATAGTAATACGTCGTGCCGTTCGTGAGGCCGCTGTCTGTGTCGGTTGTTGTCGTTGGAGCAGCGACTTGCGTGTAGGGCCCGCCGTTCGTTGTGCCGCGCTTGACGTGATAGCTCGTTGCACCAGTGCTGACGGTCCAGGCGAGGCTCACCTGAGCATTTCCGGCAGTAGCTTGCAGCCCGGTCGGCACAGCCGGAGGCGCCGCAGGAGTTGTCGGTGTGGCGCTTACTTGAGAAGAATTGGTGCTCTCGCCTGCTGAGCTTACCGCCGAAGCGACATAGTAGTAGGTTGTCCCGTTTGTGAGGTTGGTGTCCGTGAAGTTTGCCGATGTGGGCGCGGACACTTGCGAGTACGGACCGCCGTTGGTTGTCCCGCGCTTGACATGATAGCTCGTTGCACCCGTGCTGGCAGTCCAAACGAGACTCACTTGGGTATTTCCCGCTGTTGCCTGGAGCCCAGATGGGACCGCGGGAGGCTGCGGCGCCGTGGGCGTTGCGCTGGCTTCCGTGGAGTTCGCGCTCTGGCCGTTTGAGTCGTAAGCGGACACGACGTAATAGTATTTCGTCCCGTTCGTCAGAGAGGTGTCGGCGTAGCTCGTCGTAGTAGGCGTCGCAACTTGCGCGTAGGGACCGCCGCTCGTCATCGAGCGCTTGACGTAATAAGCTGTTGCCCCGGCGCTTCCGTTCCACGTCAGATTCACCTGCGCGTTGCCAGCCGTCGCCATCAATCCTGCAGGAGCCGGTGGAGTATTGGTACCGCCGCCCCCTCGGTTCCCGCCGCCGCCGTTGGAGTAGCCTGCGCAACCCGCGAACGACAAAGCCAGCAGCGCAGGAAGGAAGAAGCTGGCAATTGTGTTTTTCGTGTTCCAGCGAGCCATCGGTGAAACCTCCGGTTGCGCGAAACGGAGCAAGGAATGTGGAAAGGGACGTTGAAAAGAAAGGCCGCCGTGGACTGGAATGTGGCCCGTCTGCGCACTAGAGTATGGGGAATGGTGGACCGCGACAACCTGTTCAGAGGGACAGAATAAGGGCAAGGAACCCGCGGTTGCAGGCCTTGGCCATGTTCGCAAAGCCCGCGGATGCGTTAAACTGGCGGCAGCAATGCGCTTCGATTTGGTTACTATTTTTCCGGAATTCTTTACTGGCCCGCTGGATCATGGAATCCTGCGGCGAGCTCGCGAGACGGGACTCGTCGAGGTTCATGTGCAGGATCTGCGCGTGTTTACCAAGGATCGTCACCGGAGCGTCGATGATCGGCCGTTTGGCGGCGGCGAAGGAATGGTTCTCAAGCCGGACCCGCTTTTTGAAGCTGCCGAAGCTCTGCTCGAGTGCAACCTGGGCAGCGCCGACCAGCCGATCTCCCTTGATCCAAAGACCGCCATTATTTTGATGTCGGCTGCGGGAACGCTTTTCCGGCAGGAAACGGCGCGGCGGTATGCAGGCCTCGAGCGTATCGTTTTGATTTGCGGCCGGTATGAAGGTGTGGACGAACGTGTGGCGGATTATCTTGCCACCGAAGAAATCTCCATCGGTGATTATATTCTCAGCGGCGGGGAACTGCCTGCGATGCTGATCATCGATGCAGTGACGCGGTTGATTCCAGGCGCGCTGGGGAATGAAGCGTCGTCGCAGAACGAATCGTTCAGCGCAAATCTTGCTGCGTCGCCGGATTCTTCTCTTCTAGCGGCGCAGCATTCTGCGCCCCTACAAGCCGACTCCCGGCTTACAAATCGCCTTCTACTGGATTTTCCGCATTACACCAGGCCCGCCGATTTTCGCGGGTGGAAGGTGCCCGAGGTCCTGATCGGTGGCAATCACGCGGAGGTAGCGAACTGGCGGCGGGCAGCGGCCCTTGAAAAGACTCAGCGAAACCGCCCGGATTTGTTGTTGCGCTGATATTTCGCGGCGGTATACTGGAGGTTCTGTGAGACCAGCGATCCAGACCGATTATTCCCGGGCGGTCCCGGGCTTTTCCACCAGCAAGCGGGCCTGCGCGTGTCCATGCTGTGCTTGTATGTGTACCGCTTCAAGCGGCGTGGGAAGTCCTTCGGTATAGCGCAAGTCTAAACCTAAAAGGAATCCAGGGCCGCTCGGAATTAGCGGCCCTTTTTTATTGCAAAGCCATTGAGGAGCAGAGTGACATGATCAACGCAGCTAGCGGTAACGGCAAGGAGCCCGGGCCGGGGAAGCCTATCGCCATTTATTACGAGCAGCAGCACTGGTTCAAGCCGCTCTTCGAGCAACTCGATGCGAAGGGCGCGAATTGGATCAGGGTTGACGCGCGGAATCATCAATATGATGTTGCCGCAAAGGAAAGCGAGTATTCGCTGCTCTTCAATCGCATGAGCCCATCCGCTTGGCAGCGTGGCATTGGCCACGGAATCTTCTACACGCTCAACTATCTGTCTCATCTGGAAGAAAAAGGAGTTCGCGTGGTGAACGGCTCCCGGGCCTTCACGCACGAAACTTCCAAAGCCCTCCAATACACGGTCCTCGAAACTCTTGGTCTCCAATATCCGAGATCGCTGGTGATCAACCATCCATCGCAAGCCTTGAGCGCCGCGGATTCGATCGGATATCCGCTGATCCTAAAACCGAATATCGGCGGCAGCGGCGCGGGGATAAAGAAGTTCAACTCAACCGACGAACTGCGAGGCGCGGTCGAGGAGAATAGTTTATCGTTTGGAATCGATAACGTTGCGCTGGTGCAAGAGTTTTTCGCGGCGCGGGACGGCGTGATCACGCGAGTCGAAGTTCTCGGCGGCGAGTATCTCTACGCGATTCAGATTCACATTACCGGCGACACATTTGATCTCTGCCCGGCGGACATTTGCAAGAACACGAAAGGCGAAGAACTCACTCGTTTGGCTTGCCCCGTGGACGCGCCGAAATCGGGGTTGACGGTCGAGGCTTACGAGCCGCCGAGGCAAATTATCGACGACGTCGAGCGCATTATGGAAGTTGCCGGCATCGAAGTCGGAGGGATCGAGTACGTCATCGACGATCGCACTGGGCGCTTGCTTTATTACGACATCAATGCGCTCTCCAATTTTGTGTCCGACCCGGAGCGCATCATTGGTTTTAATCCGTATGCGCGGCTGGCGGACTACTTGATCAGCGAAGCGAAGATTCACGAAGCTAGCCGAAGTACCGGGCTCGTTTCCACCGGGAGCATGCGATGAGATATGGTTATTGGCTCCCTGTTTTTGGCGGATGGCTGCGCAACGTCGCGGACGAAAACATGGAAGCGAACTGGCCTTACGTGAAAAAGCTCGCGCAACGAAGCGAACAGATCGGCTTCGACCTCACACTCATTGCCGAGCTGAATCTGAACGACATCAAGGGAGTCGAGGCGCCGTCTTTGGATGCGTGGTCTACAGCAGCAGCCCTGGCTGCGGTCACTGAGCGCATCGAACTGATGGTCGCTGTGCGGCCCACGTTCCATCTGCCCGCGCTGCTTGCCAAGGAGGCCGCGAACATCGATCACATCAGCGGCGGGCGGCTTACGCTCAACGTCGTGTCTTCGTGGTGGGCAGATGAAGCGAAGAAATATGGAGTGGGATTTGAACAGCATGACGACCGCTATGCGCGCACCAGCGAATGGCTTGACGTGCTGCATGGCGTGTGGGCCAAAGATCACTTTTCCTATTCGGGGAAGTATTACCGCGTCGAAGACAATGTGCTGGAACCAAAGCCCGTGGCTCAACCGCATCCGATTCTTTACGCGGGAGGCGAATCGCCAGCGGCGAAGGACCTTATCGCGGAGAAATGCGACGCCTATCTTATGCACGGGGATCCGCCGGAGCGTGTCGGCGAAAAAATCACTGATTTGCGCGAACGCCGCGCACGGCACGACCTCCCGCCGCTGAAGTTCGGCGTCGCGGGCTACACCATCGTGCGCGAAACCGAACGGGAAGCGCAGGACGAACTGAGGCGCATCACCGATGTCCAGCAGTCGGCCGCGGGATACGCTAACTACCAGCAGTGGCTCGCCGGAACGCAGCTCGAGCAGCGCGTTTCGCTCGAAGACTATTCTGTTTCGAATCGTGGCCTGCGCTCGGGCTTGGTAGGCACGCCAGAACAGGTTTCCGAGCGCCTCGCGCAATTCGAATCCGCAGGTGTCGACCTGGTCCTGCTCCAATTCAGCCCGCAACTTGAAGAAATGGAGCGCTTCGCGGAAAGCGTTATTCGTCGAAACGTATCTGCATCTGCCCCCGCTTAGTCACGCAGAGCAGCTCACTATTTGCCTTGTGGTGAGTACTCCGTCTCCTCCGGGACATCCGTAGGGCTTTCGAAATCAATTCGGTACCCGTCCGGGTCCGAGAATGACACAACCCACAACCCATTCCCAACGAAAGGATTTCTCTTGGCGTTTATTCCGCGCGTCGCAGCTTCGTGATAGATCGCCAGGGCGTCCTCGCACATGAAGCAGACCGAGACGCCTTCCCCACTTTGCAACTGGGCTTCCAGGAATCATGCCCTTCTTTCCGAAATTCCTGCAGCATCAAGGCTGCGCCGCCGACCTCTAGCCAGCACCAGCGGAGCTTGCCTTCGTCGATCCATTTGTTGGTCATCGAAAAGCCAAGGCCTTCAACGTAAAAGCGTAACGACTCCTCGATGTTCGAGACATGGAAAAACGGCACGACTTGCTTCACGTTCACCTGGGTCTTCTTTTCGACATTCATATGGCGAACCCCTACCCGAACAGGATCGGCAAATGCATCGCTGTAAGAGGTACTAGAAGTCAAACGAAACGGCCCGTCAAGCGGATTGCGCTAGGTAAATTGTGAATATTTGGCTATAATTAGGGTTTGCTTTTGAAGAGCTGGCCCCGCCTGAGTGGGTCTGCAGGGAATACGAACATGAATCCGATTATAGCTAAACTACATGAAGCGCAACTGCGCAAAGACCTCCCCGAATTTCGCCCCGGCGACACGGTGCGCGTCAACGTCCGCCTGAAGGAAGGCGAAGGCGAGAAGGAAAAGGAACGTCTCCAGGCGTTCGAAGGGGTGGTGATCTCCAAGAAAGGCCGGGCATCCGGCGCCACGTTTACCGTGCGCCGCGTGAGCTTCGGCGTGGGCATCGAGCGCATTTTCCCGCTGCATTCGCCTTCGATCAGCTCAATTGAAGTGGTCGGCAAGGGTAAAGTCCGCCGCGCCCGCCTCTACTATCTGCGCGACCTGCGCGGAAAGGCCGCCCGCATTAAGCGCGCCCCCCGCGAAGAAGTGGCCGCCGTTGCAACGGCTGGAGCTGAAACCAAGTCGTAGGCGCAACTCTCCGATTCGAACTACGAAACACGAACTCCGAATTACTTTCACAATAGAGCCCGGGTTCAATCGGGGCTCTATCTATTTTCAAATACTGCTTTGTCGCCTACGCAGAGAAATGAAGCGATTTATCTCACACTTGCGCCGCGCACTAAGGCTGCACGTTCGTGACGCCTTCCGCGCCAGGCTTTGGAAAATGTTTCTCGTACCAGGCGATCGACCGGTCGGTCCAGTCGATCACATGCTTTGTTTCGCGTATGCCATGGCCTTCGCGTGGATAGCGCACGAACACCGCCTCCGTGCCAACATCTTTCAGCGCGATGAAAAACTGTTCCGCTTCGGCGA
>JBARCY010000308.1:0-2693 GCA_049794595.1 Candidatus Acidiferrum sp. | reverse complement strand
GACCAAAATCTTCACAGCAGCGAAGCCGACGGACCAACGGCGCGATCCTTTGCGGATCTTGCTCGTCGAGGACAATCTCGTCAACCAGCGTTTGACCGCGCGCCTGCTCGAGAAAATGGGGCACGCGGTCACCATTGCGGATAACGGCCAAATCGCGCTGCGCATCTTGTCCGAACAGGAATTCGATTTGGTGGCCATGGACATGCAAATGCCCATCATGGATGGGCTCGAGACCACCGAAAAGATTCGCGCCCACGAGAAAAAAACGGGGAAGCACCTGCCGATCGTGGCCATGACCGCGAATGCATTCGAAGAGGACCGCCAGCGTTGTCAGAGCGCGGGAATGGATGGCTACATCGCAAAGCCTGTCACCTCCCAGGCGATTGAGATGGAGATCATCCGCGTGATGGCCGCGCACGAGAAAGTTGAGAAGCTCGAACTGCCGCGAACTCGCTAGCCAGTGGCATCTAGCGTTCCCGCATCTTGATCGTCTCTCCTCGCCGTTGAATCCGCCTCCATTCCTAACAATAGCCAGCCCCCTCGAGACCACGGGTGAGACCGCATTCTGGGACTGGCCGCTGTGTTTAACTCTCCCGTAATTAAGCGCCATCGTAGCGAGATGCCTGGACTATTGCTCGCGGGCCCGCACGCGCTCTTTCATCTTGCTGTAGGCCGCCGCGACGGCAATCGTAGTCAACAACAAAACAATCGGATCAATCGCATGCCGATAACGCAAATCCGCATGCGTCACATAATACAGACACGGAAAAAACACAGGAAACACGGCCAGCGGAAAGACAGGGCTTCTCGCCGTTTCCCCGGCTCCGTCCTTCTCCGCCTCTGTGCTTTCTCCATGTACTCTGCGTCGGCGTTCACCCCGAGCTGCTCGGGGCGTTAGCTTTTTCTGCCCTGCCCACAACACCACAATGCCCAACAATGCCCCCATCGCACTCAAGAAGTCCGCCAGCAAAATCCCCCGTATCAACCACGAATCCGTCTCTAGAAAATTCTTAACCGGCGATTCCATGCCCATCCAAAATTTCACGAACTTCTTCCCTGTCAGTTGCATTTCCAAGTTCGGATGCGACTCTATGAACGAAGTTGCGAGCCTCCATTTCTCCCGCATGTAAGCCGTCTCACCCATCCGCGTGTACGTTCTCGCCTCTTCCGTTCTCGTAATCGACATCCTGCCGTCGTGCGCATCCGGGTCGAAAATGTCGTTATTCCCCAGCCACAATTCAAACGGCAAATTCGACCGCAGGGGAATCAACCGATGAAACGCAATGTAGTTGCGAACTGTCCACGGCACACAACACAAAATAGTCAGCCCGGCCGCCAGCCCGGCTCGTTTCCACCGCGCGCGATTCTCTCCTCGGCCTCGCAACGCCGCCCATCCCAACAAAAACGGCAGCAAGGCTCCCAGCGCCGGATTCGTCATCAGCGCCAAACCCCACAACAATCCGTATCCGCACCAATCCCGTACCCGCTCCGATTCCGTCAGGGTCAAAGTCGCCCACAAAATCATCGCGGACAGCAGCGCCGAAAGCGAGGTGTCCCAAATCCACTCGAACGGCATCATCACCGCGGTAGGAAAAATCGCCCAAAGCCACGCCGCCCCGCTCGCCACTCCTAATCCCCAAATGCGTTTCCCCGCATAAAAAATCGGCACACAAGCTGCCGCCGAAAAAAGTATGTTGAGCGCAACGCAGGCAAAAAAAGCCCGCACCGTAAAAACTCCAAACAACTTGAATGTCGCTGCAACGATCAGTGGATAAACCGGAGCCAGCCACGCCGTCTGCCCGGTGTTTGTTCGGAACACATCGCTAAATCCCGCGCCTCGCGCCAAAGCCGCGGCGATGTTCCCCGTTTCCTGTTGAAACGGAACAATCCCCAGAACGCCTGGCGGAATTTTCCGCGCTTGGTCCCAGGCAAACCCCGTGCGCACACCGGTCGTCACGATCACAATCAGCGCTAGCGACGCGGCCGCTCTCTGAATCGCCCTCTTCATGCCATCCGATCCGCTTCTTTCATTTCGCTTTAACAATCCGTATCGCCGTCTTTGTGATGCTGTCCCATCGGAATTTCGCGTCGATCGAATCACCCTGTTACAGCGCGACAAATGTACTGGCAGCAACAAACTGTGACAAGCGCGCTTAACAATTTCACGCTACAATAAGAAGGTTATGCTCACGGTCAATAATATCTCCATGCGTTTCGGTCCCCGGGTCCTCTTCGAGGACGTCACCTGCACCTTCATGGCCGGGCGCCGCTACGCCGTTACCGGCCCAAACGGCGCCGGCAAATCCACATTCATGAAAATCCTCACCGGCGAACTCGAACCCACCAAAGGCTCCATCACGCGCCCAAAAAAAATGGGCGTCCTGCGGCAGGACCAGTTTGCGTTCGACCAATTTCGCGTGATCGACACCGTCATCATGGGCAACGCCTCGCTCTGGAAAGCGCTCGAAGAGCGCGACGCGCTTTACGCCAAGCCTCACGAGGAATTAACCGACGCGGACGGTATGCGCCTCGGTGAACTCGAAGGCATCGTCGGCGAAGAGGGTGGCTACACCGCCGAGTCCGACGCCGGAACCCTGCTCGACGGCCTCGGCATCGAAAGCTCGTTTCACGAGCGCAAAATGGGCGAACTGCAGGGCGGCCAAAAGGTGCGCGTGCTCCTTGCGCAAGCCCTT
>JBARCY010000307.1:0-9541 GCA_049794595.1 Candidatus Acidiferrum sp. | reverse complement strand
CCGCGTTTTCTTTTTGGCCTGCCAGCACCTTGCGGACCGCGCTAGTCAAAGCTGTTTCCACGTCATCTGGATCGAACCCCTCGGCGCGATAGGCGATTTTTCCGGAGCGATCGAGAATCACGACGGTGGGAAAGGCATTGACGGCAAGGAGGCGGTCCAACCCGTCGGCGAATACCACCGTTGTGCGAGGCTTTTCTTCCTCGAGGTATTCAGGGACGAGGGATTCGTCTTCATCACAATCCGCAGCGAGGAAAATAATGTCCGGAACGCCCTGAAATTGCGCAGCCACCCGCTCGAAGTGGGGCTCCATGGCGCGGCACGGCCCGCACCACGTGGCCCAGAAACTCAGAACGACGACTTTCCCCTTTTCATCGGCGAGCGCATAGGGCGAACCGTCTTGCGCGCTGCGCAATTTGAAATCGTAGGGCTCCTTAGCGTCCGCGTTTCTTGCCAGCTTCGGCGCGTCCGAAGCAGCCATGAGCTCATCGTAGGTGTGCAGCAGATAATCGCCAAGCCCTGCATCGGAGCCGTGGGCGAGCCGCCAAACATTGCCAAGCTTCTGGCGAATTTCGCGGCGCGTTGCCGCGTTGGTGCTGTTCGCGAGAGCAAAGGCTCTGGCGTATTCGTGGATGGCGCCGGGCAAGTCCTTGTTTAGTTCCGCAATTTCGCCGAGTTTCTCTCCTGCCGCGGCGGTCGCAGAGAGCGCCATGCTGGCGCGGAAGTCTTTTTCGGCAGCGGCGGTATCGTGCAGTTTGAGATTCAGCCTTCCGCGAAGGATGAAGATGTCCTCTTCGTCCCGCTTTTGTTCGGCTTCCCACTCCTCTTTCGAGACTTTGGGGGATTTGCCTTCGACGGTATTGCGCTGGATGTAGTCCAGGACGCGTGTGGAATAATTCACTGCGCGCCGGAGGGCAGCTTCATCGCCGTTGCGCTCGAGGAGCTGAATCGCCAGCACGGTCATGGAGATGTCGTCTGGCGCAAGGGCGACGAGGCGCTCGGCATAGTCTGTGGCGCGGGCGGAATCGCGCAATTGAAGGCACGCTTCGACGAGAGCGCGATAGATTTGAGGGCGTTGCTGCGACTCCGGATATTTCTGTAGAAAAGTTTCCAGATTACGGACAAGAGCGGCGCGGTCATTGCCAGAATTATCGATGGCTTGCTGCAAATCTTCAGCTTCGGATGGCGCTTGTTGGTCCGGAGACTTTTTGGTAGGAGGGGATTTCGACGTTTGCGAAGGCGTCTTTTGATTTTGAATTTGCCGGGCGAGCGCAGGGCAGGCAGCGAGATACGTCAAGAGAATCGCAGCGTGGGTGGGAGTAAAGGCCAAGCGTTTGAACGTACGGTGCACAAGGAGGATTCTAGTCTGTTTCGACAGAAATTGCCGAAGGGATTGGCGCTCACGGATGTTAGTTATGGCTGAGGATGGAGTGCTGCCTGTTGCACGCCTTGAACGTCGATGTCCCCGGAGACGGTGTGAATCTCGACGCGCCCGCCACCCTCGCCAATGTGGGCTCGCAAGGAATGCTTGCCCTGCTCTTCAATCATGATGGGAATTTGCGCGCGGATTTGGCCGGAGACGGCGCCAGCGGAGAAGTGGAAATTTGCGTTCGAAGGCACAGCGATCTGCACGGTGCCGGAGACGGTTCGCAGCTCCCAATAGCTATTGCCGCTGGGATTGCCTTGGACGGTCACGCGCCCCGCGCTGGCATTGGCTTTCACGTCCGCGTTGGCGCCGCGCACGTCAATCGAACCGCTCGAGGAACCGGTATCCACGCGGCCGCCGGGATTATTCACCTGAACATCTCCCGAAACTGAGTGGGCCACGACGTCTCCTTTGGCGTTCGAGACGGTGACGGTACCGGAAATGCTCGTGGCATGGACGTCATCGCCGCCATTCTCGACTTCGACGGCTCCGCTTGTGGAAGAAAGCCTGACTTCGCGACCGATGTTTTGCACACGCAGAGATCCGGACACGGATTCTGCGCGCAGAGGGCCGGAGACATCCCGAATGGACTCGGAACCGGACACACTCGATGCGCTGACTTCCGTTTGCCGGGGCACTTGAACGGCATACGAAATCGAGACATTGTGCAGGCGCGCGAATTCGGTCCCTACGCGCAGGGTGTCGCCTTTGAGTTCAACTGGCGGGTTGGCAAGAACGTCGGCCAAACGTTTTTCCGGGCTGCCAAAACCAAATCCGGAAACGCGGACATCGCCATGAACGTGAACTTTGCCGTCGACGCTGCCCACGATGGAAACATCTCCGGAGACGTTGGCCAGCTCCAAGCGGATGGGGCCGGAAACGTCCAGCGAGCGGTCAAAGCTGCCGGAGACGGAAGGGCCCATCTGGCAGCCCGCGAGGGCCGCGGCGAGCCCGAGTAGCCCGATGGATGGGGCCAGTCTGTGGTGTCGCGTCATTCTTCCTCCAGCTTCCTTGGGCGCCGGGTGCGGCGCGTCGTCGAGCTTGCCTGCCAGAAGATACGCAGAAACGTGGGAATATGTTCCGGCCGCGCCGCGCTTGAGCATCCCCTAGCGTGAAAGAGTCTCGTTCAGAGAGCCTTGCCGGTAACCTTCCAAATCCAGCGCAACGTACGCGAAGCCAGCCGCTTTCAAACAAGCCGAGATGGAATTGGCCATCTCCGGAGACATCGCGCGGGACATCTCTTCGGGCGCAATTTCGACGCGCGCCAACTTGTCGTGCAGGCGAACGCGAAACTGCCGGAAACCGAGTTGGCGGAGTGCGGCTTCGCCGCGCTCGACTAAAGCGAGGCGCTCAGGCGTCACTTCCGTGCCATAGGGAAGGCGCGAGGCAAGACAAGCCGAAGCAGGACGATCCCATGTAGGCAAACCTGCGCGTTTGGATAGCTCGCGAATTTCCGGTTTGTGCATTCCAGCATGGAGAAGCGGAGCAAGAACGCGGTGCTCGGTTGCAGCGCGGTGGCCAGGACGAAAATCCAGAGTGTCATCGGCATTGACGCCGTACGCTACAGCCGCGAAGCCGCGCTCTCTCGCGATGACATCGAGCACGTTGAACAATTCATCTTTGCAGAAATAGCAGCGATCCGCCGCGTTTGCGCGGTATTTGGGATTTTCCATTTCGTGGGTTTCGATAAACTCGTGGCGGAGGCCGAGCTTGCAGACAAACTCTTCGACCACGGCGCGGTCATGGGCGGAATAACTGGCTGAAAGCGCGGTAACGGATAACGCGCGCTGGCCAAGAGCGCGATGCGTGGCCCAGGCCAGATAAGCGGAATCGGCGCCACCGGAGAGCGCGACGACCAGGGCAGGGAACTCGGCCAACTGCCTTAGCAGGAGCAATTCTTTTTCGACAGCGGGGAGCTCCGCTTGCTCCGCCGAACTGATGCGCACAAGTGTATTCATTTCCATCGAGAGTATACCGCACCACATCGGTAATTTCGTTGGTGGGCTGTGCTCAAACACAGTGTCATTTGAAATCCAGCAAGACGTCGACGGACTGCTTGGCGGGATCCGTGCGCAGCCAATGGCCGACGGTGTCGTAATGCAGAGGCAGGTCACCGAAAATATCAGAGGGATGGGATTCCAGCTTGATCAGAAATTGTTCAAAGAGAGCTTTGTCGAAAATGGCGCCCGTTTCCGTGGGCCACTTCTGTCGGAGGAGGTGCTCGGCGTCGAGAGAAAGACCGGTCAGAACCATGGCGTTGTAGTGATATTGCACGCCCTCGGCAACTGAGACTGCGAAGGAAACCGTGTGCGCCTGGTCGTCGTAAGTAACAACAGGATCAATCTTTGCATCGAGGTAGCCGCGGTGGCCGTACTCTTCGTGCGCGCGGTCCCAGCCGGCTTCGATTTGCATGCCGTTGGCGACATCGCCTGGCCTTAGGCCGATTTCATTGGAAAGCGTAATCGAAGACAACACGGAGTTGCCAGACCATTGTGGTTCCTTCCAATGATAGATGCCGCCAATCGTCACAGGGACGAAGACAGGAAGTTGCTCGGGAAGTTTTTGGCTGGGATTCCCCGTTAATCGGATTTGTGGCGGGCCGAGCGTCACGCGCAGATAGCCGCGCTGAAGATAGAGGGGGCGAACCTGTTCCGAGAGGAAAAGATCGATGGTCATACGCGAATAGGGCTTTCCCTGCACGGCGGAGAGCGCTTGCTCGACCACGTGGGAAGCGGACAAGGAAGGATCGCCGAATTCGACGCTGGCGATGTAGAAGGAGACATCCTGCACGTGAAAGTCTTGAACGTTGCCATCACCCAGGGGATTGGCGATCAGTTCGTGCTCCACGGTTTGTTTCAATTGGCGAGAGGCAAGTAAGTCGTTAATGGCTGCGGCTGCTTGATCGAGGGCGGCGCCAGCTTCGGGTAGAGAGCCGTCGAAGAGAGAAAGCTTCGCGCGGATGGCGTCGTTGAGCTCGCCGTCTGCAAACCACGGGAGATTGTCATAGTAAACGGGGACGCGCGGGGCCTCTTCGAGCTGAAATGTTACTGTGAGCTCCTCTGCGCGCGTTGCGAACTTGTAATTCACCTTGGAGAAAAGACCGGTTTGCAGCAGGCGGTCGGCGGCGGATTGGAGGTCAGCTTTGCCGGCTTGTGCGCCTTGTTGGAGGCCGGAAAGTGCGATGACCTTGGTTTCTGGAAATGTTTTCAGGCCGTCGATGTGGATTTCGTTGAGAAGCGCGGTTGGAGCGGCGGGGGTTTGCGCATAAGCAGGCAACCAATAAAGCAGGACGAGAAAAAAAGAGAGTTGCAAGCTGGTGCGGAAAACGCTGGCCATGTTTTTATATTAGCGGAAAAGGGGGTTCTGGACTATGTATTGGCCGCGCTGCCCCAAGGAATTGGGGCGAAATCTTGGCGCGGGCGCCAACGGGCTATTCGACTGTCACCGATTTCGCCAAATTGCGGGGCTGGTCGACATCGCAGCCACGGCGTACCGCAATGTGGTAGGCGAGCAGTTGCAGGGGGATGATCTCCAAGAGCGGGGCGAGAATCTCCGGCGCCGGGGGAAGCTCGATGATGTGGTCGGATGCTTCGCGAGCGAGATGGTCGTTTTCGGTGGCAATTGCAATGATGATGCCGTCGCGGGCTTTCACTTCTTTGATATTGGAGACGCTTTTTTCGTAGCGGGTGACGGATTCTGGGTCAGTGTCGTCGCGCGTCGCTAGAACGACAACGGGCAAGTTTTCATCGATGAGCGCGTTGGGGCCGTGCTTCATCTCGCCTGCGGGATAACCTTCCGCGTGAATGTAGGAAATTTCTTTTAGCTTCAAGGCGCCTTCGAGGGCAATCGGATAGTGAATGCCGCGGCCGAGAAAGAGAAAATCGGAGTAACGGAAAAACTGTTTCGCGAGATTCTCATAAAATCCGGAAACGTCCGCTTGCAAAACGGTCTCCATTTTGTGAGGGATACGCGTGAATTCCTGCATGAGTTTGACCGCGTTGGCCGGAGCCAGCTTTCCACGAACTTGGCCTAGATAGGAAGCGAGAAGCAGCAGAGCGGCCAGCTGCGCGGTGAAGGCCTTCGTCGAGGCCACGCCAATTTCCGGTCCGGCGTGGGTAATGAGGGTTCCTGCCGCTTCGCGCGTGATCATCGAGCCCATGACATTGCAGATCGCGAGTGTGGGCGAACCTTTCAGCTTTGCTTCGCGTTGCGCCGCCAAAGTGTCCGCGGTTTCGCCGGATTGGCTAATGCAGACGGTAAGTGTTTTCGAGTCCAGAAGGGGATCGCGATAGCGGAATTCGCTGCCGTAGTCCACCTCGACTTGCAACCGGGCCAGCCGCTCGATCATGAATTTCCCGGCCAGGCCAGCGTGCCAGCTTGTTCCACAGGCGACGATGCGCACTTGCTGGAAGTCACGGAACTGCCGTTCGGAGATTTGCATTTCGTCGAGGAAAATCTTGCCGGAATCTTGCGAGATGCGGCCGAGCAGGGTGTCGCGCACGGCGCGCGGCTGCTCGAAAATCTCTTTTTGCATGAAATGCTTGTAGCCGCCTTTTTCCGCCATGATGGGGTCCCAGGCGACGTGGTGAGCGGGGCGGGCGACTGGGCGGCCATCGTGATCCATGACGCGCACGCCATTCTGGGTGAGGACGGCGATATCGCCGTCAGCTAGAAAGAAGATCTGCCGGGTGTGCTCGAGGAGCGCGGGAATATCGCTGGCGACAAAGTATTCGCCATCGCCAAGGCCAATCACGGAGGGCGGACCAATGCGCGCTGCAACGATTTTTTGCGGATCGCGGGAAGAAAGAAAAACCAGGGAATAGATGCCGCGAAGCTCCTTGAGGGATTTGCGAACAGCTTCTTCGAGCGGCACGCCGCCTTGCGAATTCTTTTCAACGAGATGCGCCACGACTTCCGTATCGGTTTCGGTGACGAACTTATGGCCTTCGCGCTGGAGCTGTTCCTTCAGTTCAAGATAGTTCTCGATGATTCCGTTGTGAACGACGACGATTTCTCCGCTGCAGTCGCGATGGGGGTGGGCATTCTCTTCCGTAGGGCGGCCGTGCGTGGCCCACCGCGTGTGGCCAATCCCGTAGGTGCCTTCGATGGGCGATTTTTGAATGACTTCTTCCAGGTTGCGGAGCTTTCCCGGCGCGCGGCGGATCTCCAGTTTTCCGGCGGGGTTGACGACGGCGATACCCGCGGAATCGTAACCGCGGTACTCCAGCTTTCGCAGGCCCTCAATGATGACAGGCACTACCTTTTTCGGCCCGATGTAACCGACTATTCCGCACATGCGCGGGGTCTCCTGAAAGCGCTATTTTGTAAGACTAGCACGGAGTTGCGCCAGACCCGCGGGTTCCTGCCGGGAATGTTGCGAATTGCTTCAAGGCTGCAGTGGAGTGTCAGGAGCAGGCTGCAGTTCATAGGAAAGGAGTTTGTTGTTCGAGTCGAAATGAAAGGTGACGCGGGCGGTGGCGGGCTGCAGGGTTTCGGTGTCGATATGGCGCACGATGGCGACGACGACGTTTTTGTCTGGAGAATCCTCGATGCGATAACCGCGCGAATTGAGGAAGAACTCGACCCGTTCTCTTTGTGTGCCGCGCGGAAGCTGTGCGCTGAGCATCTCGTCGATTTTCTTTAGGCGCGGGTAGGAGGTGTGACCTTTGCTCTTGCATCCAGAGCCGGAGAATGTCAAAAGGGTCACAAGAAGCATTAACAACAGATACCCCGGAAGACTTGCCGGCAGCCACGCGGGGTTGCGACGACGAATCATTTTTTTTGGGCGTTTACTCCACAAGTTCAAAGCGGGATTCTTCGATCACTGGGTTGGTGAGCACCTCGTTGGTGATGTGCTCGATCTGCTTCAGGGCTTCGTCGCGGGTCAGGCCTTCGATGTTTAATACAAAGAATTTTCCCTGGCGGACGTCGTTGACCGAGGCATAGCCCAGGCCAGAGAGCGCATGCTGGATGGTTTGACCTTGGGGGTCGAGTACCGTGCGCTTCGGCATCACCCAAACGTGTGCTTTCATGGGCCAAGTATAACATTGGAAGCGGCGCCAAAGGATGTTCGGGGCGCGGCGGGGGCGCAGCTGCATGGCGCTGCGGTGGGCTACGAACTGCGGTTCCTCCTGAGCGCGAGCTTGTCGGCCTCGGGGAGAAAGGCGTGCTCGAAGCTCATGTCCGATAGTTGGGCCAGTTCGATGTCGTTCATGCCCATCGCCGCGGCATTTTCGTATTCGGTTAGCAGAGTGGTGTGAAACATAGCGGGATCATCGGTGGACAGCACAACTGGGATGCCATGCCTCCAAAGCTGAGGGAGGGGATGCTGGGCCAGACACGCCTCGGGCATGCGTAGCTGTTTCGCAAGGGCGCCAGTGCGAATGTTGCTTTGGGGGCAAATTTCCAGCGGGATGCGACGGTCGGCCAATAAATCCATGAGTGCAGGATCCTGTCCGGCGGCAATGCCGTGGCCGATGCGCTCGACGTGGAGCAACTCGACGGCCTCGCGGATTTTCTCCGGACCGCCTACTTCTCCGGCATGCATCAACAGGTGCAAGCCATCGCCTGCGGCTTGCTCATAGACGGGGCGAAAATTCTCCGTGGCGACGCTCATTTCATCGCCGCCTATGCCGAACGCCACGATCGATTTCGAGCCGCAACGTTTCGCAGCGCTTACAACCTGCATGGCCGCTTCAGGTCCGAACTGACGCGCGGCGTCGAAAATCCAGTTCAGGCGCAGTCCAAGATTCTCGAACGGTTCGGCAGCCTGCAGAATGGCTTCGAAATTAGCTTCGGGCCGCTGCCTGCGAAGTAGCATCACTCCGATGGAGAGAGTGACCTCGGCGTATACCACGCGCTGAGAAAGCAAATGCTCGCACAAATCTCGCGCGATGAGTCCATAATCGCGCGGCTCCCGCAAGAAAGAGGTGACCCACTTGAACGCGTCGATGAAACCGCTGAAATCGTTATAGGTGTAACGCTGCCGTACCTCCTCATCATTGAAAATGATCCCGTGCCGCTTAGTTAGCATGCAGACTGTTGCTGGCTGAATCGAACCCTCCAGATGTAAATGCAGTTCGGCTTTGGGAAGGGAAACAAGGCGATCGAGCAGAGGGGACGGATTCATCCGATGGCGTCAGTGAGGCAGTGTTGGCCGGCCGGCGTTGATCCAGGCCGTAAGCCAATACGAGCCGACGTCGGTGGACGACTCGGAGAGCTGCCGAATCAAAATGGCCGCAGACTGGTTGTAAAAACGATCGTAGTATTCGTCGTTGTAGGAATATGACTTTCCCGCGAGATAAGCGTTGCGATCCGCCAGAAGAATCGGTTCGAGCCAGCTGTGAGAACTGAGGCATACTTCGAACGCGTGGTCTGTGGGGTCACTGATAAATGTGGCGTCGTTTGGCCGCATGGGGAAGAACGAAGAGTAACGATCGATCAGGGCGGTCCCAAATCGTTCGTTGACGCCGCGCTGTTCAGTCAATTTTCCATCAAAATTTTCCGTCGTGCTGAAGGGATCGTGAGCGTCGGCGACATAATTGGCGAGAATCGCGGCGTCCAGTCTGGCCTCGTCCCAATGGCCCAATTTCATATCTTCGGTCAGTTTTTGATTATAGACGCCGATCTGCCACGGAAGCACGCCATTCGCCTGAAGCTTTGATTTTCCATATTTGTCCAGGGCCGTTTTGTAATCGCGTGGGAGCAAGTCGAACGGGAAACGGCCGTACTTATCGAGATAAAGATGGTTGTTGCGTTTCTCGGCGGGAGTTTTTGCCAGCTCGTCCAGGGGGTCGGTAACGTGCTGGAGAAGAATCGCTCGGCTGGCGTCGAAGAAAGCCCGAACGTCAGGCGGAAGTGCGTCGATCGCCTGATTTACAATCAGTTTGTTTGCGTTGCGCCCCCACGATGCGGCCCGCTGAGGAAAACAGGCAAGAACCAATAGCAGCGCCACTACTTTCGCCGACTTCTGCAATTTGCTCGTGATGGCGGCCCGCATACGCACTTCCTAATTTAAGCTGAATCAGCCGACCGAAGCGTGCTTCGGTGGCGGCTATAGAGAAAATAAATGGCCAAGCCGATTGCTAACCAGATGACGAAGCGAAGCCAAGTGATCAC
>JBARCY010000306.1:0-17952 GCA_049794595.1 Candidatus Acidiferrum sp. | reverse complement strand
TCAGTTTCATTTTGGGACGACACTCTTCACACGGACTCCGGCGATACTCTCAGAGCCCAGCCAGCTTGCCAAGATTATTACATTTTAGCAGCAAAACCCCATAGGAAGGGCGTACCCAAATCTGATGACCATAGCACTAGTTAACGGCAGTACCCTCCGAGACATGCCCCACTTCGCCTACTGGGGACGAACAATATGGGAATCTGCATCGTTCAAGCGAGTGTCAAGTTCGCAGACTGACCTAGGTCGCAGATTTCCCTAGGTTGCTGCAAATAGAGAGCTTACTCCTGCTGAGAAGGCCTCGCACAATGTTCATCGCGCTGCTGGGCTATTCTTACTCCGGGAATCGTCATGTGGGCGCCGGAATCGGCGCGGAAAGCTCAGCTCGAGCGCTCGTTAGTTGCTGTTGTCACTCTTTTTGCTCTTCTTCATGCTTGCTTCGCTGCCACGCTTTTCCAGGGAGGATTTTTCAAAGTAGTCGCTCGGGAATCCGGGATTGTATCTGCAGGATTCGAAGAAAAACTGGGCGGTGCGGCGGCCATTGTGCTCCTTGGTGATTTGCAGCGGAGTCCACACGGTATCTTTCAACTGATAGTTCGTGTAAATGGTCGTATCGTCGTCTTTTTCATGAGTCTCTTCATTGTTTGTGGTGACGACAGTGCGCACCAACAGATGTGTGTGCGCGTCCACAGCGAGGCGAAACACCCGTTCCTCGCTATCCGTTAGCTCCACCCAGTCCACTTCTTTCAAATCGACGGTATCGTGGCCGGCGTAACGATAGGACCAGCCGGATTCCTTCAGCCGGACTCTCAGAACGTTGTCGATGTCTCGTTTGACTTGCTCTTCAAAATCGGAGACGGAGGTCGCCGGCAGTTCACTGACGCCGCTGCGGTCGAGCGTCCAACCGCGATCGCCGTTATACAGCGCGATGATTACGCCGCCATGGGACCAATCGAGGCCGTCGACACCGATCACGGTATTGATGATGCTCTTCAAATTGTGATTTTTCGCTGAATATTCCAGCCGCTCTTTGTCCGGATAACGGCGCGCTTCTAGGAAGCGCACGTACCCACTGACGGCTCCATTGTGTCCAAATTGCGCGCGTGTGCCTTGGCACTCGCCTTCCACCGCTTCTGTATAGCCCGACCCGCCTCGCGCATTAATCAGGTCCCTGAGAATCTCTTTGGCTTTGGCCGCGCTCTCTTCCGGCATCATGTTGTCCGGATTCTGCGCGGAAGCGCGCAACGCAAACGATGCGCTGACAAGCAGCACAGAAACCGTGAGCCGGGCGAGCTTCAACCGCACAAGACCGATCCTCCGTTTACATTGATGATTTCCCCGGTGAGGAAGTTGGCCAGATCCGAAGCCAGGAAGAGTATCGGACCGGCGATTTCTTCCGGGCTGGCGGCTCGTCCCAGCGGAATCGCCGCCGCAACTGCCTTGGCCCCTGCTTTCGTCTGAATGTAGGGATTCGACATGTCCGTGGCTACCCAACCAGGCGCGACAGAATTCACCAGGATATTGTGCCGCGCGAGCTCGGTCGAAAGGCCTTTGACCAGGCTAATCACGCCCCCCTTGCTCGCGCCATAATGCGTGTGGAACGACTCGCCGCGCTGCCCCGCCGTCGACGTAACCGGAATGATCTTGCCGGACTTCTGCTTGATCATCTGCGGCACGCTGAAATGGATGATCGAGTAAACGCTTTTCAGATTGACCCGCATCATTTCATCCCACTGCTTTTCGGTCATGTTCTCGATGGGAAGGCTCTCTGCGTTCCAGATCCCCGCGTTCGCCACCACAATATCCAGCCGCCCGAGCCGCGCGATGCATTGATCGATCAATTTCTTGTTATCCGCGTGCCGGCTCACATCCGCCTTGAAGGCCTCGACGCGCGTGCCGTGCTTCTTGGATTCCTGCTCGATTTGCAACGCCGCATCCTTCGCTTGGTTGTAACTGAAGATTACGTCCGCGCCGGCCTGCGCGAAGAGTTTAACGGCCGCCGCGCCGATTCCGCGCGAACCACCGGTAATAAGTGCCGCCTTGCCTGCGAGTGAAATCATCCATTCCCCCATCCACTTGTGAAACGAATATCGGAGTTCAGAAGCTCACGCCTTTTGAATAACCGCACCACGCCCCGCGGCCACAAAATCTCGGAATAGCCGCTCGGAGAAAGCATCGCCAAACATCCTCTCGGGATGCCACTGCACGCCCACAACCCAATTGGAATCACCACTCCACTCCACACCCTCGATTACGCCATCCGTCGAGTGCGCCGTAACACGCAGGTTCTTTCCCGGCTTCGCGATGGCCTGATGATGCGAACTGTTGATTTTGGCCCGCTCACCCGACGCCAGTTCCGCTAGCCGGCTTTCCGGTTCAAACTTCGCCCCGTGGACGGGGTCATCCTTTGGCTCCGGTGACAGGTCTTTCTTCCGGTGCGGCGTCGCCGTCCCAAGCTCCGAGCGCAAGTCTTGAATCAGCGTCCCGCCTAAGTAGACATTCAAGAGCTGGCACCCATAACAAATGGCCAGCACAGGCTTCTTTTCCGCAAAGGCATGCGCGAGAATGGCACGGTCCGCTTGCTCGCGGGGCAAGTCCGCGGGCGCAGACATGCCGCGATTTACTTCGCCATATTCAGCCGGCTCGACATCGGCAGGGCTGCCCGGCAGGACGAAGGCATCCAAGTTGGCTATCAACTGCTCCTGCGTAGCGCGGTCATTCAGAGGGATCAGTACCGGTTCGCCCCCGGCTTTTCGCACGGCCTCTTCGTAATTGGCGATCTTGGGGCGGTTGTTCTCCACCTCCTCTTTCGACGTTCGCCAGGGGATCCCCACACGGGGCCGGTTGAGAGTTTCGGGGCTCATGGAACCCCAAATCGTAGCATTCGCAGGGAAGTGCGGCAACCCGGGCCTTCCTACGCTAGGTGCGGCATCCGATCAGGCCGGTGGAGAGACGCTCGCGCGAGTCGCCCCGTCCAGACAGTACTCAGGACGCTGAAAAAAAGCCGGCAAGCTGGAAAACCGGCTCGTCAATTGGTCGAACGAAGGCGCTCGCAGTGTTACATGCCCCAATTTGCGGCCGGGCCGTGGTTCTTTGCCATATAAGTGAAGATGCGCGGACGGAACGGCCAGAACCTTCGCCGAGTCAGGGACTTCGCCGATGAGGTTGATCATCGCGGAAGCGCCAATGGCCGTCGTTGAACCCAGCGGGAGGCCGTTGATGGCTCGCAAATGGTTTTCAAACTGGCTGGTTACCGCTCCTTCGATGGTCCAGTGTCCTGAATTGTGGACGCGCGGAGCCATCTCGTTCGCAAGCAATTGGCCGTCCCGTTCAAAAAATTCGATCGCCAAAACACCAACGTAATTGAGCGATTCAAGCACCTTCCGCGCAGCATCCTCGGCAGCCTGCTGAATTTGAGGAGTGATGCCTGGAGCGGGAGCGAGAGAGAGCCGCAGTATGCCGTTGCGATGATGATTTTCCGCCAGGGGATAGAAAGCGATTTCCCCCGTCTTGCCGCGCGCAGCGATCACCGACAGCTCCCTCGTAAAAGGGACAAACCGCTCCACGATGATGGGCAGCCGCGGCAACCCTTCCTTGGCGATCTTTACATCTTCCGCCGTCCTCAGCGTCCACTGGCCTTTTCCGTCGTATCCCATTCGGCGTGTTTTGACCACTGCCGGGAGCCCCAATTTCTTCAACGCTAGATCGAGCTCCGAGGCTGCCGGAACGGAAGCAAATTCCGTGGTCGCAATTCCCAGCTTTTCAAACACTTGCTTTTCACGCAGGCGATCCTGCGCCGCCTCAAGCGCCCCAGGCGGCGGAAAGATCGCCACCTTCTTCGCGAGAAAATGCAGAGCGTCCACGGGAATATTCTCAAACTCGTAGGTCACCACTTCCAGCCCGTGCGCGAATTTCTCCAGCGCGCCGCGATCCGAAAAATCTCCGGTGACGCGCGGCGCAATTCTTCCCACAGGAGCCTCCGGCGACGGGTCGAGAAAACGGAACCGCATTCCCAGTGGATAGCCCGCAAGGGCCAGCATGTAACCAAGCTGTCCGCCGCCGAGGATCCCAATGCTCACGCGGGCTTCTCCTTTTTGTGGCGCGCCGCCTGCGACGGGTCTGGCGTGGCAAGAACTCGCTCCGTCTGCTCCTCGCGGAATTTGCGCACAGCTTCGCGGATGTCCGGATGCTTGCCTCCGAGAATGGCCGCAGCCAGAAGCCCTGCGTTGATCGCCCCGGCTTTGCCGATCGCCAAGGTGCCAACTGGAATGCCGCCAGGCATTTGCGCGATGGAGAGCAGGGAATCCAGCCCCTTCAAAGCTTTCGATTCCACCGGAACTCCGAGAACAGGCAACACGGTTTTCGAAGCCGTCATGCCCGGCAGATGTGCCGCTCCGCCCGCGCCGGCGATGATCACTTCGATGCCGCGCTTTTCCGCGCTCGAAGCGTATTCGAAAAGCAAGTCTGGAGTTCGGTGCGCAGAAACAACGCGCGTTTCATGAGGCACGCCAAGTTCTTTGAGCGTGTTGACCGCGTGCTCCAGAGTTTCCCAGTCGGACGACGAGCCCATGATGATGCCGACGAGTGGCCGCGCCGCCGAATGCACTTCGGCTAGGTTTCGTCTTTTCGCGCGCGTTCGTTTCTTCGAAGTTTTTTTCGCCATCACGGTCCATCGAGCCAAGGAACCAATTCCGGCCTCATCGCCGGCGCTCCCGCACTCTATCGGAATTCGAGCAGATTATTCTACGGTGTTTTTCAACGCGCGGCGACCTGCGCGCGATTTTTCCAGTACTGGCGCAGTTGGCCAACCAGGTAGAGCGACCCCGCGACAAAGATGGCGTCATGTGGGGCGGCATGATCCAGCGCGTATTCGAGGGCAAGTTCCGGTTCGGAGATAATCGTGAAATTCGCGGCGTGGTGCGCGGTGATTTCGGCAAGCTGTGAAACTGAAATGGCGCGCGTGGTGCGCGGCTGCGTGAAAATCACATCGGCGGCGCGAGGAAAAAGAATGCCTGCAATTTCATCGACGGCCTTATCCCGCAAAGCGCCGAAAACCATCCAGATCTTGCGTCCAGCGAGATTCTGGTCCAAGAACGCGGCGAGTTCTCTTGCCGCAGAAGGATTGTGCGCCCCATCGAGATACACATCCGGATTCGATTGCACTTTCTCAAGACGGCCGGGCCAGGCGGCTTCGGCGATTCCCCGCGCAATGGCCTCGTCAGCAATGTGGTAACCGCGGCTCTGCAGATACCGCGCGGCAGCAACGGCGTTCAAGCTGTTTTGCAACTGGAACTTGCCCGGCAGCTTCGGAGCAAGCTCCACCGACCAGCCGGTCGCATTTTCCGTGACAAGGGCACGGCCGCAGCCGTTCTCCGCCCATTCCTTTTCGACGCGAAAGGCAGTCGTGGTTTCAATAAGCGGGCAGCCAATTCCCTTTGCGCGCGCGCGAATAACTTCCAAAACTTCTGGCCTCTGCTCAGCAATGATGGCCGGAACGTGCGGCTTGAGGATGCCTGCTTTCTCGGCGGCGATCTCCGCGAGAGAATGCCCTAAAAAGTTTTCGTGATCGAATTCCACCCGCGTAACGATGGAAACTGCGGGCTCTAGGATATTCGTCGCATCCAGCCGCCCGCCAAGCCCTACTTCGAAAACGCCAAAATCAACCCGCTCGTGCGCGAAATATTCAAACGCCATCGCGGTGACGCATTCAAAGTAAGTCGGATGCGCACGAAGCCTTCCCGCCGCCAGCAATTGCTCGTTCAAAGCCTGAATGCGCGTGAATGTTGCGGCGAACGCGCCGTCGCTGATTTCCTCGCCGTTCACGCGAATGCGTTCGTTGATTTTTTCCAAATGCGGTGAAGTGTTTAGCCCCGTGCGAAATCCGGCGCGACGCAGGGTCGATTCGAGAAACGCGGCAGTCGAGCCCTTGCCATTTGTCCCCGCGATATGTGCGGTTGGATAAGCCCGGTCAGGCCGCCCCAGCCGCTCCGCAAGAACAGAAATATTTTCGAGGTCGAATTTAGCCGCCGCTGCCTGCGTCGGCGCGGCCAACTCACGTCCCAGTGAAAGCAAATAGCGGACCGAATCGTCGTAGTTCATTTCAGCTCAGCAGCAGATCGAAGGAATTTGCGATGAATGCTTTCAAATCTTTTCGGTGAACTACCGCGTCAAGGAAGCCGTGTTCCAAAAGGAATTCCGAGCGTTGAAAGCCTTCGGGAAGTTTTTGGCGGATGGTTTGCTCGATAACGCGCGGGCCCGCAAATCCGATCAGCGCGCCGGGCTCGGCGATATTGATGTCTCCCAGCATCGCAAAGCTGGCTGTCACGCCGCCGGTTGTGGGGTCGGTAAGCAGCGAAATATAAGGCAGCTTTGCGTCGTCGAGCCGTGCCAGCGCCGCGGAGACTTTCGCGAGTTGCATCAGGCTAATCGTGCCTTCCATCATGCGCGCGCCGCCGGAACAGGAGACGACCACCAGAGGCTGCCGCGTCTCAATTGCCAGTTCGATGCCGCGCGTAACCTTCTCTCCGACAACCGCGCCCATCGAGCCGCCAATAAAATTAAACTCCATCGCGCAACAAACGATGCCTCGCCCGTTGAGCCGGCCTTCCGCCGTGATCACGGCATCGTTCATGCCCAGTTTTTTGCGCGCTTCCTTCAGCCTCGTGGCATAGGGCTTGGTGTCGACGAACTTAAGCGGGTCGGTCGATGTCATCCCCGCGTCGTGCTCCGTCCAGCGCGAGTCCAACAGCATTTCCAGCCGCTGCTTGGCGCTCATCTTGAAATGAAACTGGCACTTCGGGCAGACGTAAAGGTTGGCTTCCAAATCCTTGCGAAAAACAATCGTGCCGCAAGACTCACACTTCGCCCACAGTCCCTCCGTGCGCACGCGGCGCTCTTCGGGAGGCGTGGTTCCCTCGATCGATTTCTTATTTCGCTTGAACCAGTCCATGAAAGAAAATTGTCAATCTGCTGCCAGATTTTGAAAAAAGGGTCCCGAAAACAATCCCCCACTCGTTCTCTTCCAACCACTAACTTCTAACCCCTAATCACTGGTTTCAGTAATCGATTCCCCGTTGAGCCAGTATACCCTTGGTGTACGGGTGTTTCACCTCGCGCATTTCCGTCACGAGGTCGGCCAGCTCGACGAGCTGCGGATGCGCATTGCGGCCCGTGCAAATCACGTGAACGCGCTCGGGGCGGTTCTTTAGCGCTTCGACAACTTCATGGGGGTCCAGCATTTTATAGCTGATCGTGTAGTTGATCTCGTCCAGCACGACGAGGTCGTATTTACCGCCGTAAATTGCGTCGCGCCCCGCTTCCCAACATTCCCGCGCCAGTTTGATGTCTTCCGGGTCGGTTTCGGCGCCTCCGATTTTCACGAATCCCCGTCCCATCGGCCGAATTTCAAATTTGTCATCGCCCAGCATCTTCGCGGCATCCAGCTCTCCGTAGTGCCACGAGCCCTTGATGAACTGCACCATCAGAACCCGCAGCCCTTGTCCCACGGCTCGAAACGCCGTCCCCAGCGCGCAAGTCGTTTTGCCCTTGCCCGGCCCGGTGTAAACGATCAGCAGTCCCTTTTCTTCCGGCATGGATTCCTCTCCCGTTCGAGGGCAACGGCCAATGGGAAAGGTTTAGAGTTTGGAGGGTACGAAAAGAAAGGTCAAGACGACGAAGGGCAGGGCTCAGCGCCACTGCCCCGGGTCCATCCATGCTTGACGCTCAGAAATTGGTTGCGCCAAAAGCCTGTTTGACGTGCGGCTGAAACAGGTACACAAGGATCCAGACTTCGATCGCTAGCACGATCAACCGTACCACCAGCGCAAACACCATCATATGGGCGAGCAAACTAAACACGCCGAGAACTCCGAAAAGCAAGCCGATCCCGATGAATATGATGGCCACCACGCGTGCCCAGTTCTGGAGCTTGATAAATCCAATCCCGATGGCCAGGTCCACCAACGCAAGCACGATGAAGATCGCCCCTACGATGGCTCCTCCCATCGCAAAAAGCGCTGAGCCCGGTCCCCCGGCATGGGCCATGCCCGAAAGCATGGATCCGCCAACAATAAACAACAGTCCACAAAGCCCGAGAAAAGCCGTGCCCAGGAAATACAGCACTGCGAGAATCGTTACGCCAGTAGGACGTTCCATGGTCGCTCCTGTAATGAATGATTTTCGCGGTTCACTTGGGTCTGCTCAAACGGGCCGAAGGGGTTACTACCAACTCGCAGACCACCAATTAGAATTGACGTTATTCCGGGTGTCTTTCGGGGTCAAGGGCAAAGCTGCGCGCCGTGCCCGTCAAGTAAGTCCCAGCCGCCTGGCAAATTCCGATGCGACAGCGGCGATGCGCTCCTGGGTTGCGGAAGGAAGCGCCGTTTTTGGCTTGCCATGTGGATCGCGGACGATGATCCACAAGCCTGGGCGGTACACTTCGTCGTCCCCGGGACAGATGGCGCCAGTAAGCTGCGTGATTTCGAGCGGCAACGGAGCGGAATGGGTGAAATCGAGATTGGCGTTTTCCGGAGAGTTCGCCTGGAACGGAGGATGGGCGAGAAGATCCATCAAGACGCCCCGCGCGTCATCCACAAGATCGCGAAAGCCCTGAGAAACGAGAACGAGATCGACGTCGCGAGGCGTGGGCTGGTCGAGCTGGAGCAAGTCGTAATCGGGCAGCGGTTTTTCGAGCGAGATCTCGATCGCCGCGGACGGCTGGTCTTCGTCAGGGATTATGCGGATCGACATGGTCCTAAGGTTTTACACCAGAGCGGCTATTTCGGATAGGGGCTGCCGGAAAGGATGGCAAAAGCGCGATAGAGTTGCTCTGCAAGCATCGCACGCGCGAGTTCGTGGGAGTAAGTCATGGCGCTAAGAGAAATTTTCGGCATAACTCGTTGGCGGAGGGCGGCTGGAAAACCATCGGCGTCTCCGCAGACAAATATAAGCTCGCGCGTTCCGCGGTCGCGAAGTTCGCCGAGCCATTTCGCAAACGCATCGGAATCAAGGTTTTTGCCAAGCGCATCGAGCAAGACGGCGGTGGCTGCGCGGTCCGCATCAAGCTTCTTGATGGCGGCTTCGCCGTCGCGCACTTCGCTGATTTCAATGGGCGAGAAGCGCCCGATGCGTTTCACGTAATCGTCGATCAGCGTCCGCAGCTCCGTGCGGCGCGTCTTGCCGAGCATGAGCAGTCGGATTTTCATCTAAGGAATGCGCTGCTGTAGTTTGCCGCCAGGCTCGTTATACAGTTCCATGTAACTGCCTGCCGCTGCGAGCCTGTCCGTGAAAACGAGAATGCCTTTGCCGTTTGTCGAGCTCTTTGTCGACTCGTAAATTAGGCCGGCGGTTCCGCCGGCGTTGAAAGCCGCTTGTCCGAGAACCTGCGTGGGCGGCATGGGACCAGTGCCAGCTAGGTATTTAACGTGCGCCTGGGCCCAGTTTCCGGTCAGTTCCTGTTGATTCGTGCCAAGTGCGGCTTGAACCACGAGATCCGTGGTATCGACAAGGTTTGTCAATACGCCGAGCACGCTCATTAACACCAAAGGTTTGAAGACGATGGCCACCGGGCTTCCAGGGGGTCTCAAAACGCCGGCGACTTCCGCAATCGTGGTCATCTCATCTGTCGCCAGATAAAGGCCATTGATGGCGGCGCCCGGAGGCGCTTTGGGCGTGAAACGCACGCCCTTTTGATGACAGCCTCCTGGCCAGAGCGGCTGGATCGGACTTCCCGCGGGCGCCCCGGGCGGTGGTCCTTGAAGATAATCAAATGCCACAGCGCGGTACCACGGCCCAGCCAGCGGGATACGCGGCAAAGTGGGAAGAATCGCGACAAGATTCGCGTACGGCAGCACGATGTCTAGGAGGGTATACCAGACAACGCATTATCGAGAAGCGTCACCACCGCGTCGGCCTCTCCGTCCAGGATTGTCTCCATGGGCGTGCTCCCGCCCAAATCAGGGTGCGGATTATTCAGCCAGGCGCGCGCATCCGACTTCGAGACTGTAATGCGCGACACCAGATCGATGCTCTGTTTGATGGGGCCCAGTTTTTCCTGGAGGCCTGGGCCGGAGGGGGTTTTGTGCAAGGCGGGATACTTCACGCCTAATGCACCGGCAAGCTTCGCGAGCGGGACGTCCAAAAAGTCCGCCACCGCCTGCGCATCAATGCGCCCGCTTTTGGGGTCATGTAATTCTCTCTGAGGAATTTCGATCGTCCGCCGCGCCCGCGCCGCATCGAGTGCGCGCCGCACTCTCGTGAGCAAGTCATCGGCGTTGACAGGTTTCATCACAAAGTCCGTCGCCCCTTCAAGCGCTGTCGCGGATTCGATGCCCTTGCTGCAAAGCATGAGAACGGGAATGTTTCCGGCCACGACCCGGATCAGTTCTACGACCTTGGTGCCATTGAGCGCTGGAAGATGCAGGGCCGACAAAATCAAGTCTGGCTTCGTGGTCGCGAGCTTCTTTTGGAGCTCTTTGCCAGTCGCTGCCGATTCCACCTCAAACTTCTCGCCTCGAAGCAGCTTGGTCAGGCCCTTCACGGTGGCGGCCTCGTGGTCAGCAATCAATATTCTTGACATAATCTCAACCTCTTATCAACCTATATTATACCGAAAAGCCCCTCCAAATGGAAGGCCACGTGTTCCTCCCCTGCTCTCTCGCTTCTCACTTCAGTCCGTATTTTTTGCGTTTTTCGAGGAGCGTCTTGCGGCTTATGCCAAGCGCCTCGGCGGCGCGGCTGATTTTGTAATGAGTGGCTTCCAGCGTGGCGGCAATCACTTCGCGCTCGACGTCCTCAAGAGATCGCAAGCCGGCCATCGAGCCCGCGGCCCCAGCCGTCGCCGCTCGGATGTTGTCGGGCAAATCGCCGGGCTCAAGTGTGTCGCTGCGGGAAAAAACGACGGCGCGCTCCAGCACATTGCGTAGCTCGCGCACGTTGCCGGGCCACGCGTATATGCCGAGTATACGTCGGGAAGCCTCGCTCAAGTGCGAGCCGGGCCGGCCATGAATGGAACGCAGCATCGCTAACAAATGATCGGCGAGCGGCAAAATGTCGGCGCGGCGTTCACGCAGCGGCGGCACCGTCAGCGCCAGCACGTTCAAGCGAAAATAAAGGTCCTCGCGAAAGTTGCCCCCGGCCACGGCTGCGTTCAGGTCGACGTTGGTCAGAGCCACGATGCGCGCTTCGATGCGTAGCGTTTCCGTGCCGCCAAGTCTCTCGAAGTTTCGCTCCTGCAAGACACGAAGAAGCTTGCCCTGCGCTCCGGGCGTCAATGCTGCAACTTCGTCCAGAACGATTGTCCCGGCGCCGCCGAGTTCTAGACGCCCCAATTTGCGCTCGACCGCGCCGGTAAACGCGCCCAATTCGTGGCCAAACAGTTCGCTTTCCACCAAATTTGGCGGAAGGCTGGCGCAATCAATTTTCAGGAAGGGTGCGTCCCGGCGCGGCCCAAGCTCATGCACGAGGCGTGCAAGATGATCTTTGCCGGTACCGCTTTCACCGCTGATGAGCAGCGTCGTCGCAGCGGGCGCAACTTTTTGCGCGAGTTCAAGCAGTCGCAGCGACGCCGGATCTTCTGCAATCCACGGCAATCGCTCCGTGCTCATTTGGAATAAGCTTCGCCGGCGGCCTGGGAATCGCCAAGTACATGATTCCGCGCGGCCACGCCTGGTTCATCAGGAATCTCAAGCTTCGGCGAAGCACGCCAGAGTCGTTCAAGATCGTAATAGCGCCGAGCCTGCTCGCTGAAGACGTGCACAATGAACCCGCCAAAATCAATCAGCGCCCATTCGGCCGAGCCATAACCCTCGCGATGTTTCGGCGAGCGCTGAAGATGCTTTGCCAGCTGGTCTTCGACTTCGCTGCAAATGGCCTGCACCTGCGGCGAACTAAAACCCGTGCAGATCACAAAATAGTCGGTGAAGGCGCCGACGCCGCTGAGGTCAAGAACGCTAATTCCGGAAGCTTTTTTGTTTTGCGCCGCTTCAACAGCCAGTCGGACGCCCTGTGGCAACGAGTCCAATTTCACCGGTATAGGCCTTGTTTGAGAATGTATTCCTCGACGCGCACGGAGACAAGCCCGTGAATCGACTGGCCGCGGTTGGCGCGCCGGCGAATCTCCGTCGCGGAGACGTCCACGGAAACAGAATCCAGCAAATAAATGCTGGTGTTGTGGAGATGCGCGACCATTTGCGACGCCGGTGTTTCCGCGTCCTTTTTGGCGTCGGGCCGCGCGATCAAGTCCGGCGGAACAACCAGCCGCAGCGCCTCCACGCGTATCCCCGGACGGTTCGCGACGAGAAAATCGCAAAGTCCAAGAAGTGTTTCGTATTCCTTCCACAGCGGGATATCAAGAAACGCATCCGCCCCAACAATAAAATAGATTCTGTCGCCATGGCCGTTGTAGGTGTGGCGGAAATAGCGCACCGTGTCCACGGAATAATGAAGCTGCGTCCCGCTGAAGTCTTCTCCGGCCTCAGCCAGCGAAGGCACAAAGTGCGGATGTTCCGCGCAGGCAAGCGAAGTCATGGCAAATCGATGCGGAAAAGGCGCCAGATGCTGTTTGAGTTTATGCGGCGGCCGGCTTGCGGGAATGAAATGAATCTCGTCGAAATTGAACCGCCGGTCCGCGGCGCGCGCTACCGCGAGGTGGCCATTGTGAACCGGGTCGAAGGAGCCGCCAAAGAGCGCGATGCGGCGCGGATGATGCTTTGCGGCGGTGCGATGCGCCTGCGCGGTGGTCAATGCGCCTCCCGAGAGGAGCGTAGCTTCGATTTTCTCACGAATTCTTAATCGGCGCAGGCAACGAATCGCTTCCATGCGCGTTCTCGTCAAGCTCGTCCGAGTCGGCGTCCAAATCCAAAGTTGTTTCGTGCGCCGCGCGCGGAATTTTGTCCAGCGCATCGGCAATTCCGCGCACCAGCTCGCGCACGCCTTCTCCTGTCGCGGCGGAGATAGCGTGAAACTCCAGATTTCGTTCGCCACAAAATTCGCGCAGTGTTTCAAGCCGACTCCGATCAGTCGTAGCGTCAAGCTTTGTAGCCACGACGATCATCGGCTTCTCCACCAGCGCCTCGCTGAACGCGTGCAACTCGCCATTGATCACTTCAAACGAATGAATGGGGTCGGGATCGTTCGCGTCGCTCGTATCGATCAAATGTACCAGCAGCCGTGTGCGCTCGACGTGCCGCAAAAAGCGAATCCCCAGCCCCGCCCCTTCGTGCGCGCCCTCGATCAACCCCGGCAAATCAGCCACAACAAACGTCCGGCCCAGCTCTTTGCCTTCCTTACCAGTGCCCCCGTCTGCATTGACCACGCCGAGATTCGGCTGAAGCGTAGTGAACGGATAGTTCGCGATCTTGGGCCGAGCTGCGGAAATCACGGAGATCAGCGTCGATTTCCCCGCATTGGGAAAACCAACGAGTCCCACATCGGCAAGCAGCTTCAATTCCAGCCGCAGATGCCGCTCTTCCCCCGGAAATCCATCTTCATGCTCGCGCGGAGCCTGATGCCAAGGCTTCGCAAAATTCTGATTTCCTCGTCCGCCGCGCCCGCCTTGTGCTACGAGCACGCGTTGCCCCGCCGCAGACAAATCCGCAAGCGTTTCGCCCGTCTGTTCGTTGTAGGCCAGTGTCCCCACGGGAACCTGCAAAATCATATCCGCGCCCGAATGCCCCGTGCAGTTCGAGCCTTCGCCGTGGCGCCCGCGATCGGCCTTGAATTCGCGGTTGTAACGATAACGAAGCAGCGTGTTGTCGTTGGGATTCGCTTCAAGATAAATGCTGCCGCCGTGCCCGCCGTCGCCGCCCGACGGCCCCCCACGCGGAACGTATTTCTCCCGCCGAAACGCGACGCAGCCGTTGCCGCCGTCGCCCGCCTTCACAAGAATTTTTGCTTCGTCAACAAACACGACAATGACACTCCCAGGGCAGCAGCCGCCGCGCGGCCACCCTTATGCAGGATAGCAGAAGCCAGAAAGAATGATGGTGAACCGCCCAAGAAATCCAGGCGGCTTAATTGACAGCGGGAGCGCCCGCGGACTTGGCTTGTGCCGTCGGCTCCACGCTGATGAATCGCCCGTGCCGCCCCCGGTCCGTGAACTTCACGTATCCGGTGACCAGCGCGAAAAGTGTGTCGTCCTTGCCTTGCCCCACGTTTTCGCCCGCCTGGTGCCGCGTGCCGCGCTGCCGCACCAGAATCGTCCCCGCATTGACGAGCTGCCCGCCGAAGCGCTTTACGCCCAGCCGTTGTCCGTGAGAATCGCGGCCGTTTGTAGAGGAGCCGCCGCCTTTCTTATGTGCCATGACGAATTTCCTTTTTCCCTGAAAGCCTTTTCTCTGAAATCCCGAGCAGAAAAATTCGGCGTTTGAAAGCGTTTACAGCTTGATGTCGTTGACTTCCACGGCCGTGAAATTCTGCCGATGCCCGCGAGAAATCTTGTATTGATTGCCCTTCTTGAACTTGAGCACGGTGATCTTCTTGGCGCGCCCCTGCGAGACGATCTTGCCGCTCACGCTCGCTTTCGAAGCGTCGTCGCCCAGCACGATTTTCTTTTCGTCCGTGTGGATTGCGAGAACTTTGCCAAACGTCACCTTTTCCCCGACTTCCCCGGCAACGCGCTCAATCCGAATGGTGTCGCCCGGTGCGACCCGATATTGCTTTCCCCCGGTCTGAATCACAGCGTACATCTGCCCTCCAAGCTCTAAACGCAAACCCCAATTATACGGGTGAACCATCCATACGGTCAACGAAAGATCGCGCGTGTGAAACTGGAAGCGTACATCGTTACCCCCTGGCGACGTTGAAGTGTCTGAGTGAAAAGAGACGGTTCGAACTCGCCACTCTCGACCGCCGGCTCCCAAGCCCTCCATCTCATCGCCTGACCTCGATCGCATCACCCTCCTCCTCTAGCCGACTCCGCGTTGGACAAATGTGCCCGTAAATGGTATTCTGCCTGCCTAGTCAGACTAGTCAGCATCTGAGGAAATGTCTTGTCCAAAACAACTAAAAAACGCTCTCTCCGGTCCGCGGCATCCACGTGGCAAGTGCAGACGGCCAAAGCTCGCTTCAGCGAACTCTTTCGCCGCGCTCGCACGGAGGGGCCCCAACTCATCACCCGTCAAGGCAAAGAAGGCGTCGTCATGCTTGCCGACGAGCAGTACGAGCGCCTCATCGGTGAGTCCGGGCAGCCCAAAAGCCTGCTGCAGTTCTTCCGGCAGTCGCCCCTCGTTGGTCTGGAACTCAATTTCGAGCGCGACCGCGATGAAGGTCGCGACATCGAGCTATGAGCGGATTCCTGCTCGACACGAATTGCATCTCCGAAGTGGTCCGCATCAGTCCCGAGCCCCGCGTCATGGCTTGGATAGATGCTGCGGACGAGTCCTTGCTCTACCTCAGCGTGCTGACCCTCGGAGAAATTCGCAAAGGTCTCGCTGCGCTGCCCCAGGGAAGGCGTCGCACTCAACTGGAATCCTGGCTCGACGTCGAATTGCGCGCCCGCTTCTCTGGCAGAATTCTGTCCGTCGACTCCCACGTGGCGGATCGTTGGGGCTGGCTCGCTGCCACCGCAAAGCGCGCGGGAAAAGCCCTCTCCATCATCGACGGTCTCCTCGCCGCATCCGCCCTTCACCACAACCTCACCATCGTCTCCCGCAACGTCGCCGACTTCGCCCACCTCCACGTTCCGGTCCTCAACCCCTGGCAACCCTGATTTCGTCAGCGACCAGCATCAACCAGCCCTCTCTCCGGAATTAATCACTTGCGGACTATAATGTCAGCTGAGACCTAATCTATCGCGTTCGACTAGAGCCGCATCTCGCGGTAAGTGGCAGGGCCAAGGAGCATAGAGTGTCTCCTATTCATCTCAAGTACCCCAGCTGGAAAGAAATGTTTGGAAGGCGGCCAACGAACGCAGAGCTGCTCGATGAAATTCGTCTCCTAGAAACGCGCAATGTAATTCCGCTATTGGCGTGGATAAATCTTCTGTTGGTCTTAGATCGTTTTCACTCGAACGAACAGTGGACCCACGATCTGCAAACTTTTCTTGTCAACCGGCTAATTGACGACAACCTGTTCGCACATCTTAGGGATGCGTTCGGCCATGAGCGGCTGGTCGTCCGCCGTCCCTTTCACTCTCTCCAAGTCCTAACGTTGATGAAAAGAATCATGGCAGATGGTTCTAAGATCGGAGAACTGCAACCCAGCATCGACAGAGATTCGGCTTACCGCATGGGACGCTGTCTAATTATGATTAACGACTTTCTCGTCACCTCGGAGAACATCGCGGCGATTAGCCCGGACCGACCATCCATGGAGAGAAAAATTGCGCTGCAATTGCAAATGGGCTCCGGACTTGAAGTCAACAATCCGCCTGCGATCCACACGAGTTTCGTGCGAAGTGACATGATATTCGGCAATCTCGCGAAGAGGTCGCCGGGCACGCTAAACCTCCGAAATACGTTCGAGCAGAACTGCGGCATGACACTTGAAGATTACGTCGACCATATTCTCGGCCTTCTCACTTATTACATCACTTTGGATTTTCACAAAATGATCGAAGATCCGGGGCTTGCATGCATTGCCCTTAAGACCTTTTTCGCAGACGCTCCCCGAGAGATTGTTGAGAAATTTTGGCTTATGGAGCTTACGACAATGAAGGGGTTCGAGGCTTCCATCTTGGGACAAACCGGTTTGAAAGCGCACCATGACTTTATAGCGTTTCGCAAGAAACCCCTTCTGGAGACCGCGACAGACAACGTAATACCTCTTCACCTAGGATTTGTTCAGGAGAAACTCGAATCTGGGCTCTTCTGGGCTATATTCAATTCTCTCAGTACAACGCAAGAAAGGTCTCAACTATTTACGCAGTGGGGGCACCTCTTCGAGGAATACATCTCTGAAATCCTGACTCGATGTCTTGAGGCATCGGCCCATGACCATTTTCCGTTCCCGAGATTCTCCGATAACGAAGAGGAAGCATTTGACGGAATTGTGTCCTTTGGAAAGTATATGGTCGTCATGGAATACAAGGGCGGTTTTCTGACCGCCAACGCGAAATACGCCGAGGACGAGGACGAATTTGTCCGGGACCTCGATCGGAAGTTCGGTGCCAAAAAGGGAGCTGGGCTCGAGCAGCTCGTCCGAAAGATTTCGACCGTCTTTGCCGACAGACCCGCAGACCGAAGGTCCCTCAAGAACCTCGATACCTCGGGCGTTGAGGTAGTTATTCCAGTCCTCGTCGTCCAGGACTCGTTTGTAAGCTCCGAAATTACGGCCTCTTATTTGGCAGACGTTTTCGGGACATTGGAACGCAAGGAAGGGCTAAATCCGGCCATCACTTGCACCTTTCCCTTGGTGCTGGATGTATCAGATATCGAAACTCTGAAGCCGTTCTTGGCAGCGGAGAAGATATCGCTTACGGACTGCCTCATGGAGAGAGCGAGAATGGGGACCGGTGTTCTCTCCTTTCGGGATTTTTTTCGGCAATATCTCCAGGATAGGAACATCGGCTGGGTTTTGGATGACGAGACTATGGCTCGTTTTGAGAAAATCATGGACAGACTAGCCCTGCGGTTTTTTAAGAAGCCTCTGACTGTCGCGTAGTGATAGCGGGTGGCAGGGTCTTAACTCTTGGGTGGCCCACCGTTCGCGGTTTTGTTTCTTGCAAACGGTGGGTCACCCTTCCCACGAAATTCGGCCGAGGGCCGGGTAGGCCGCCCGACCGCGAATTGTCGTAAGATTTCGCTCCAATGTCGTCAATTCCTGGGTGGCACAGACTTCAGTCTGTGCGCTTTCGAGGCAATATATTTCGACAGGGTCCAACGCGAGTGTTCAGCACCGGCGGAAAAACTTCGCGGGTCTACAAGTCACTAACCACGAACGACCAATCACTTCCTCTTACGGCCGCGCATTCGGCGAAAAAAATCCAATCGGCAGATCTCGCGCCGTCCGCAAACC
>JBARCY010000305.1:0-4808 GCA_049794595.1 Candidatus Acidiferrum sp. | reverse complement strand
CCTCAGACCAGTAGTTTTTTGCGATTCCAATCAGATACTCTGACACCGATCACAGGATTCGATTCCCACGATTTGGGAGACCAGCCGTGTTCTGCGACCGCTGTGGACTAAATTTCCTGCCTAAGCAATCCGTATGCACCCGGTGTCGGCGCGTTCCCACGCGTTACTGGTTCCAGCTCATGAGCTTGGTCACCTTACTCGTCGCTGTCGCCGCTAACGGACTTGTTGGCATCTTTTTGCTCCCGCGATTTGTCATGTCGCATAAAGCGCACCTCCTGTTTCGCACTTGGTGGTGGTTCGACCAAAAAGCCGCGCTCTACGGCTGGGTGCTCTTCGCAGTCGCTCTATTGGCTTGGGATTTTTTCGTTTGGAAAGAGGCCCGGCCCAAAGTCAAGGGCTGGTTCACGCGCAAACTGTTGACGCTCTCGCTAGCCACAGGAATCGCTCCCATGATTCCCTGGTGGGTCCCCGCAGGGCAGCCCCCAGGCCAATTTCTCACCATGATTGGCAAGTACCCCGGATTGCCCGCGATTCTCGCCTGGGGCGTAGTCCTCGTTGTATCTGTACTTCTGTGCATCGACGCGGAGTCGCGTGACTACCTTCTCGGCCACGGCAGGATTCTCAGTGTTGTCAGCACCGGGATGCTCCTGCTTGTTCTCAGTATGACTGTCGCCGGCTGGTCGCTGACCTACTGAACTCCCTCTGTCACTTTATTCTCTTCTCGCGGTCCTCTTGCGCGTTCGCACCGTACGCCAGGACAGCAGCTCGTTCACGGCGTCTGCGAAATCTCGATGCGCTCCGGAGCGTCAATCCGAATTTCCGTCAGGTCCGAGAGTAAATTGGCCGCCCATCGGTAGATGTTGTGCTCCCGCACAATCTGACGCATCCTCTGCATCCTTAGAGACTGCTGGTCTTCTGGCATTTCGATCGCTCGATGAATCGCATCCGCGACCTGCTCCACATCGTAGGGATTGACCAGCAGCGCGTCAGAGAGTTCGTGCGCCGCTCCAGCAAAGGTGCTCAGAATGAGCACGCCGCGTTCGTCATCACGCGAGGCCACGAACTCCTTAGCCACAAGATTCATTCCGTCGTGGAGCGAAGTAACCAGGCAAACGGACGCCGCGCGGTAATACCGCGCGATTTCCTCGTGCGAATGATGCTTCTTCAGAAAAACGATTGGTTTCCAGTGTCCCGCTTGAAATCGCGCGTTGATGCGATCAGCTTCCGCGCTGACTTCGTCGAGGAATTGCCTATAACGGTCGATGTCGGTCCGGCTCGGCGCACCGATTTGCACGAACGTAAATCGGCGCAGGTAGGCGGGATGTTGCTCGAGAAAAAGCTCGATGCCCCGGAACCGCTCTATGATTCCTTTGGTGTAATCCACGCGGTCCACGCCCACACCCAGCAAACTGGCTTCGACACCTAGTTCCGCAAAGAGAGAAGCCCGCTCCTTTCCGACGCTGCTCCCTTCCGGTAGGGCGGGGGCCGGATCAGAGAACGCCACGCTAATCGGATACGGACGCACCCGCGTGACGTGACCCCGCCGGTTGACGGCAAAGCGGTCCCACTCTGTCAGCGCTTCCACGCCCCGGTCCACCGTCTCCAGAAAATTATTGCAATGCGATTGCACGTGAAAGCCGATGAGATCGGCCCCTAACAACCCGTCCAGCAAATCTCGCTGCCACGGGCAGATGCCGAACACTTCCGGGTTCGGCCAGGGAATATGCCAGAAGATGGCTACGCGTGCGTCCGGGCGCGCTTCTTTTACCATCCGAGGCAGCAGCGCAAAGTGATAATCCTGCGCCAACAATATCGGTGAATCCGTTCCCTCCATTTCTTCCAGGACGGCATCCGCGAA
The DNA here is from genome assembly GCA_049794595.1 of Candidatus Acidiferrum sp. Classification (GTDB taxonomy): domain Bacteria; phylum Acidobacteriota; class Terriglobia; order Acidiferrales; family UBA7541; genus Acidiferrum. The sequence continues at coordinate 2,950 of JBARCY010000305.1, read as the reverse complement.
GCGCCGATTCACTTGCTGGTAGCGCAGCCAATCTTCCGGACGGAATATCGGGCGCGTGTGCGCAATGTGGCAAAGCGGCCATAGCCCCTCGTTCGAAAAACCTTGGTAGTAACCTTTTTCTTCCTCGTCGCTCAGCCATACGCGCCGCAGCGTATAACTTGGATGATCCGGCGGAACGCGCAGGTGATCGCGTTCGTCCACCACTTCCCGGTCGGCGCTCCCCGATCCGTGCGCGATCCATGTTCCGTCGCACGCGATCAGCACCGGCTGTAGCGCAGTGACCAGCCCGCTCGCCGGCACGAGGTAGCCAATCGAATGATCCCTCTCATTGCGAATATGCATGCAAGGCTCGCGGTTAGACACAACGTAAAGCGGTTTGTCCCGCAGTTTATTGCGCAAGCTGACTCGCAGCCGCTCTGCTGTCCAAAGAGAGGAATGTGTGTCCCGCAGCCGTGCTTCCTGTTCCGCAGTTGCTCTCGCCGCGTTCAGATCCTGCGCTAGATGCGTCACTTCCTGATGTAACTGATCGAAGATCTCCCCCTGCGGCGGTACGGGAGGAACTGCCTGCGAACTTGTGCGTAATGTGCGCAGCCACTTTGCCGTCCGATTCAGGGGCCCCGTCAAATTCCATCGCACCAGCAGCAGCGCAAGCCCTGTAATCAGCACCGTCTGTACCAGCGCGTTTAACAGCGAATCTCGCAGAGTGTACGACACCCGTGAATCGATATAGCTGGTGTCGTAATAAATTGCAATTGTTCCCGCCGCTTTTCCTTCTCGTTCCAGGGGAAGCTCATAGACATAGAGCTGCAAATCGGCGGCGCGAAGGTTTTTGCCTGCTCCGATCGTGTCAGTCGTTGGATTTGAAACAATTTGCGGGCGGGAGTTTAGCAGCGGCGGGAGGCCGTCAGTGATTGCCTGCGCCTGCCCATTCTCATCATAAATCGCCAATCCCTTCAAATGCTCGCGTTGCCCATACCTTGCTACGAAGCGCTTTAGCGCCCGCACGGAGTCTTGCTCCAACAGATGTTCTACGGTTTCCTGCATGCTCTCGCCCAAATTCTCCGCTCTGTGGACGAGATCGTGCTCCAGATTCCTCTTCTCCGTCCGGACCTGGTACCCAGCAAAGAGCAGCGAAATCGCGGCTACGCTGAGCGCCAGCGGCAGAGCCATTTTTGTCGTAGTACGCATTTGCGGTCCCCCGCAAGACAAAGACTCGATGAAAGGCGCCGAAGGAGGGCTGGACTATCAGCAGCGACGTAATTATAGCACCGTACAACTCTTCATTAACCCCCAATGCATTTTTTGATGGAATTTTTCTGCGTTCATTCGAAATCCCTTGCGCGGGCATATCCCCGCAGTTTTTCCAGTGGTATCCTCTTTCCTGCAGCTTCCTCCCGCCATGATCGCCAAAAATTGAGCTGCGCCGGCAGCCCGCCGGAGATTTGAGAAGAACCAATGTTTGAGCGCTACACAGAGAAAGCCCGCCGCGTCATTTTCTTTGCCCGCTACGAAGCCAGCCAATACGGAAGTCCCTTCATCGAGACGGAGCACTTGTTGCTCGGACTGTTTCGCGAAGACCATCCGCTCTCACGCAAACTTCTCAACAATAAAGGCGGCGCGCAATCCCTCCGCGATGAAATCGAATCCCAAGTCACTCGCGGGGAGCGCTTCTCCACTTCCGTCGAAGTTCCTCTCAGCGCGGAGTGCAAACACATCCTGAATATGGCCATGGAAGAGTCCCAACGCTTCGGCACCAAACACGTTGCCACGGAGCATCTGCTCCTCGCCATCATGCGTCAAGAAGGCTGCTTCGCCGCCCGGCTCCTAACCGAACGTGGCTTGACCCTCGCGTGGCTCCGCGAAGAGCTCGCCCGTCCTTCGTCCGAGCTAGAGAAGCAAGTTTCGCAAGAAGTTCTCTCCCTGCGGCATCTCGTCGAAGCCTGGGGCCAGGGCCAAGCCTCTGACTTTGCCCGGATGTTTTCTCCTGACGGCCAATTTGTCGATCCCCAGGGCGGGCTTTGGATTGGTCCCGCCGCCATCCATGAAGCCGTAAAACTCATCTTCGCCACCCCAGAATGGCTTAAGACTCTGGGAAAAATCGAGGATGTCCAGTTCGTGGGAAGCAAAGCCGTAATGGCCACTCTCGCATGGGAAGCAAACGAAAAGTCCGACAAACCAAATCCCGGTTGTGTCCGAATGACCGTTATCCTTACCCAAAAACCAGATGGCTGGACTATTGTCCGAGCGCAAGCCACAAGCTTGCAGCCCCAAGCTCGCACCGCCGCCGTCTAGCGCATTCTCCAGGTACTAGAGCCACCCCTTGCCATCCTGGGCGCAAATTTCTCACAAAGCAGGCCCGTTCCTTGACTTGTCGCTCCCGCGACGGAATAATGATAAAGCATGAGCGTTAGCACCGGAGGCGTTCCAGACGTGTTCCTCGATGTAAAAGAACTTGCCGTTCGGAAGTTGCGCATCCGGAAGAACTACTCCCCGGCCAGCATCGATTTTCATTCGTCCGAAATCAAGCAAGTCGCCCCTTTGGAAGTGACCGCAACGGCCGAGCTGCTCGAAGGCCAGATTCGCATCGAGGGTCAGCTCGAAACCAAGATTGAAATGGTCTGTGCCCGTTGCCTCGAACCCGTTATCGAGGACGTTAATCGCTCTTTTGATCTCTTCTATGCGCCCATGCCCAAAGGCGCTAAGCCGAAAGAAGACCGGCTCAAGGATGATGATACGGAGATTGGATTCTATGAAGGGGATGGCCTCTTTCTAGCGGACGTGATCCGAGAACAGGTTCTCTTGGCTCTGCCTCTAAAGGTCATCTGTCAGAGTGACTGCCGAGGCTTGTGTCCGAATTGTGGTGCTAACCTGAATCACGAGGAGTGCCGCTGTGAGACCCACTCCACGGATCCGCGGCTGGCTCCCCTCGCGCGCCTGAAGCAGGACTGGC
>JBARCY010000304.1:0-2363 GCA_049794595.1 Candidatus Acidiferrum sp. | reverse complement strand
GTCGCGGTGGTATGCGGCGCCTTCATTAGTTGGAATGACGGCGATCGCGGCGCTGACGATTTATGGATTCCGGACAGCGCTGGCGGGCCAGCCGGTGTTCTCGATGAAAGCATTCGAGCAGTAGAGTTAGCGGGGAACTCGTTCGTTAGCGTTTGCGCGGCGCCGGCGCTGTCTCATTACTGTGCAAGACGGCACCTGTCACATGCCCGGCAAGGTTTTCGAGTTCGTTCAGCGCGCGGCTTGCTGCAACGCGCGCCTTTTCCAAAAAAGACGAATCCAGAAGAAACGCGCAGCGGTCTACGAAGGGGTGGTTGGCTGCCTCGAATGGTTTGCGGCTCCGGCGCGCCGAACTATTCCGGGCCAGCAAGTCCTCGTACATTTGCAAGTCCGTTTGAAAATCGAGCGCCTCTCCCGCGCTCCATTTTTGCTGCCGCGTTAGCGCCGCCAGAAATTTCCGGCGAAATGCTGCGCCGTCCTTACGCAATATGGGTCGCGGCTTGCTCCGGCCGCAAGGCAGTGGTTCGGCGTACGTGATTTCCAGCGCTCGTGCGGTAACTGCAATCAAGGCTTCGCGCTGCAACAGTTCGAGCAGATCCCGGTAAAGCGACGCATGAACCTGCAAAGCGTGACGGCCATGTTCGACAACGTACGAATCCACAAATCGCGGAACAATACGCTCTCGCTGCAAGCCCTCCGCCAGCCGCTTTGCCAACTCGGCGGGCGCGTCCACCTCGATTTGTTTTTCGCCGGTCATCGTCCGTTCTTGTAGGGGCGCGATACATCGTGCCCACCCGCTCCGCCCACCTATACTGTGCCAACTCCACCAAAACCCATGTTAGCAGGAGTTTCTTTCCACCCCGCGCGCCTCGCTTTCAACTTAGCCAAAACAAGAAGCCCGGCGAACTAATGTTCGCTGGGCTTCTTGTTCACTTCTCGCTACCCACTATTCACTGCTCGCTTTTTTAATGAATCGCCCGCGGACTCTGCGTTCCGAGGCTCTTCGGCTTCGGTTCCGGCACGATTGGTGGGGCTACCGCTTCCTTCGAGAGCGCGTGCTCCAGTACTTCATCCAGGTTATGCACATAGGTAATCTTCATGTCGCCGAGAATATCCGGCGGAAGATCCGCTACAGCGTTTGGCTCGTTGTCTGCCGGCAGCAGCACTTCCTTGATTCCCGCTCGCTTTGCGCCGAGAACCTTCTCTTTCACGCCACCGATTGGCAGTACCACGCCCGAGAGCGTCATCTCACCGGTCATCGCCAGCCGGTCGCGCACAGGTCGCCCCGTAAGCAAGCTGATCAGCGATGTCACCATTGCCGCTCCCGCCGACGGGCCGTCTTTCGGCACGCCTCCGGAAGGCACGTGAATGTGGATGTCCTGCTTGCGGAAAAAGTCCGGGTCAATCCCGTACCGCTCCGCATTCGCACGGGTCCAAGTGAGCGCTGCCGTCATCGACTCTTGCATGACCTCGCCCAGGTGTCCGGTCATCGTGAACTGCTTCCCTCCGCGCATGCGGCTGGCTTCGATGAAAATAATATCTCCGCCAACCGGCGTCCACACCAGGCCCACAGCCACGCCAGGCGTTTTGACGCGCTCTTCGACCTCTTTCTCCGCACGGAACTTCGGCACGCCAAGGTATTCGCGAACGATTTCCGGTGTAACTTGCATCTTTTCCAAGCTGCCTTCGGCGATCTTCCGCGCTTGCTTTCGCGTAATCGTCGCAATCTCCCGTTCGAGGTTTCTCACGCCTGCTTCTCGTGTGAAACTGTGGATGATTTCCCGCAGCGCCTCGTCCGAGAACTCAATCTGCTCGCCCACCTTCAAGCCGTGTTCCGCGGCCTGCTTGGGGATCAGATATTTGTGCGCGATGTGGATCTTCTCTTCACCGGTGTATCCGGGCAATTCGATAATCTCCATGCGGTCTCGCAATGGTTCCGGGATGGGATCCATCCAGTTCGCCGTGGCGATGAACAGCACCTTCGACAGATCGAACGGAACATCCAGGTAATGGTCGCGAAACGCATTGTTCTGCTCCGGATCGAGCACTTCCATCAACGCCGATGACGGGTCACCCCGGAAATCGCGGCCCAGTTTGTCGACTTCGTCGAGCATCATCACCGGATCGTTCGACTCCGCCCGCTTCAGTCCTTGAATGATCTGCCCCGGCAACGCGCCGATATAAGTTCGGCGATGCCCGCGGATTTCCGCTTCATCGTGCATCCCGCCCAGAGCGATTCGCACGAACTTGCGGCCCAACGACCGCGCAATGGACTTTCCCAGTGAAGTCTTGCCAACGCCAGGTGGCCCAACGAAGCATAGAATCGGCCCCTTCATCCCCGGCTGGAGTTTCTTCACTGCCAGGTA
>JBARCY010000303.1:0-2106 GCA_049794595.1 Candidatus Acidiferrum sp. | reverse complement strand
AGCCAGAGCCTGCGCGTCTATGGCACGTGGAGCGAACTCCGCGATTTGATCGCGCGCACCGCCTTCACGCAACTTCGCTATTCAACCCTTTTGCTGCTCGCCACCTTACTCGCTCTCTGCCTTACCTACGTTGCTCCCGTCGCGCTTCTTTTTGCTCATGATGACATCGCCAAAATTCTTGGTGCCACAGCATGGCTCTTGATGACCCTCTCGTTCGTGCCCAGCCTGCGTTTCTATCGGCTCTCGCGGCTCTGGGCTCCTTTCCTGCCGTTGACCGCTCTGTTTTATTCGTATGCGACGTGGCTATCCGCGGCGCGCTATTGGCGGGGCCAGGGTGGCCAGTGGAAGGGCCGTGCGCAAGCGCCAAGAAGCACCTAGTCCCCACTGGTTTTGCGTTTTGCGGACGAACGGCTTTCCAACTCTTTCTTGGAACGCGAAGCTTGCCCTTGCCTGAATCAATACGACAAGCGCATGAAAAGCCCGCGGTCGATAATGGATTTGATACGCTCGCCGCAGGGCTTCTATAACCCCAAAAAGGAGATCCCCATATGAAGGCCTTGCTGGCAATCGCTGCTGTGTTGTGCGTCCCTGCGTGCAGTTATGCGCAAGCTCCAAAGTCTTGCGAAGATCTGAAATCTGAAATCGCCGCCAAGCTGGATGCGAAAGGCGTGAAATCGTATTCGCTGGATATCGTGGCGAAGGATGCGGAAGTCACCGACGGAAAAGTGGTCGGCACCTGCGAAGGCGGAACGAAAAAGATCGTCTACAAAAAGACGGCCACTCCGCCGCCTGCCGCGGACAAGGACGCGACAAAGCCTTCCTAAGGCTTGTGCCAGTGCATGTCCCAGCCTAGGTAGCGCGTGGTGGCTTCGTGGACCGCCGAGGACACGGTAGAGAAGTTTGCAGCGACGTGATGCTCGAAGCCGCGCTCGCAAATGTAGCGCAGCAGTTTTTGCAAGTGAGGAATCTGCACCACGCCGGCCCCGCCGAAAGTTTCCAGCGGATCGTCGGTGAAAGCGCCCTCGCCAACGTAGCCGGAAATTTTCCCTTCGCGGTCGTTGGTGGAAAACCGCGCGAAACTCATCGGCCCGCTTTTGACCCGCCCCACGCACGTCCCAAACGTGTTGTCCTTGCCGACTGTCCCCGCGATAATCTCCTGAAAGTCCATCCGCACATCCTTGAAGAAATGTTTCGGCAAGTTGCTGCAGTGGAAGCACACCGCTTTGTCCGGATCGTCCGAATAATTGTTGTTCCAGTCGAGCAAAGCACTGGGAGTTTGCGAAGCCAGTTGTAAGGCGTGCATGCCGATCACGCCGGCAACGTCCACTTCGCACGCGCTCGAAAGTCCCTGGTCACTCATCATGCTCATCACCGTGCAGGGCACCACTCCGAAAAATTCTTCCAGCGAAGTCCAGCACTGGATCGCGCTGATGGTAACTTCCGTATCGCGCATCCAGGAGTCAATCACCGCTCCGAGCTTCGCCATTTTGATCAGCGATGCCTCCGGAATGCTTTGCGTGGAAACATACTGACGGATCGCGCCGAGCCTCTGCGTGACCTTTGGATCGTCGTCCTTCAGCCGCGCGGTCCTTCCCATGACTTCCGAAAGGTCCAGTGTTTCAACCGAGATTCCTGAAGCCTCAAGAATTTTTTCACTGTAACGAACGGTATTAAACGCCGCCGGCCGCGCGCCAATCGCGCCGATGCGAAGTCTTTTCAGCCCTTTCACAACCCGGCAAATCGCCAGAAACCAGTCCAAGTCTTTTTTGAACGTTTCGGAATCTGGCGCTTCCGTGTGCAAAGTCGTCAGCGAATAGGGAATTCCGTACTGCGCGAGGTTATTGCAAGCCGACATTTTCCCGCAAAAGCTGTCGCGCCGGTCCCGAATCGTCATTTTGGAAGGCGTATCCGGCGTCGCCTGCATCAGCACCGGCACTCCAAGATTTGCCATTCGCAGCGTGTCCGCGATGGCGCGTTCATCGCCAAAATTCGGCAGCGTGACGACGATCCCATCGATGGACTCACGATTCTTCTTGAACAATTCCGCGCAGCGCGTCGCATCCTGCCGGCTCTCGACGGCGCCCCATTTGGAATCGCTCTCTTCCA
>JBARCY010000302.1:0-8420 GCA_049794595.1 Candidatus Acidiferrum sp. | reverse complement strand
GCGGCGGCGTTGCCGTCATTATCCACGCGGGCGGAGAGGCCGAAGACGCGCTGGACTTCCGCAGCAAGTGGAAAATTCCGCCAGCACGGCACGTTCGGCGGGTTGAGGATGACTCCCGTTGCAGGGTCGAGAGGGCCAGGGGCGCAGATCCCGATGCATGTTAAATTGGATCGGGTTTCGGGCAGCGCTGTAAAAACGGCTTCGATCGCAGATCGCACCGCAGCAAATCCATCGGCCGCGCTTCCACGCGCAGGCATCGCCACACGCGTCTGAAAGAGAATCGTGCCATCGGCGTCTACCAAGCCCGCGGCTACTTTTGTGCCGCCGATGTCCACACCCAGCGCGATTGTGCGAGCAGTGCTCACGGTCTAAGTCCTACGATTGTGGCGAACAATTCCATCGACGAAACATTATTCGAGGCCGAGGCGGTGCTGCATTTCTTCCAGCGTGTATCCCTTGGTTTCCGGATAAAAGAAGAGCACCACGAAGAATTGCACCACCATCATGAAAGCGAAGACCACAAACGGAATCCCATGCGAGCGCGCAAAAAGCACCGGGAAAATCCAGGAAACGATGTCGTTCATGATCCAATGCGAAGAGCTGCCGACGCTCTGCCCCTTTGCGCGCACGCGATTCGGAAAAACTTCGCCGATATAGACCCAAATCACCGCGCCCTGCGAAATGGCGAAAAAAGCGATGTACGCAATCAGCAGCCACAGCAAGTAATTTTCGTGGGTGTGCGTCAGAAAAATTCCCGCCAGTCCCGACAAGCATCCAACCAATCCAACCGAGCCGATCAAGAGCAGCGTCTTGCGCCCCAGTTTGTCAATCACCGTCATCGCTAGAAGCGTCGCGCATAGATTCATCGCTCCGACCGCCACCGGGCCGAGCTCTCCGGAAACTTTGGTGAAACCAGCGGCGGCGAAAACATCGTTCAAGTAGTAGAGGATGGCGTTGATGCCGGCGAGCTGGTTGAAGAGACCGATGGTGATGGCAAGGAAGATGGGTAAGCGATATTTGCGGGAAAAAAGCGGCTCGGATTTTTGAGCGCGTTCGAGGTGAATGGATTCGACGATTTCGCGCAGCTCAGCTTCGGGATTTCCCGCGCCCATCAATTGGAGAACGGAGCGCGATTCGTCGATGCGATTCTGCGTGGCCAGCCAGCGCGGGCTGCGCGGAATGCCAAAGAGCGTGATCAGGAAAAGCACGGCGGGTAGGGCGGAAACGCCGAACATCCAGCGCCAATCGTTCGCGCCAAGTCCGAGCAGGGCGATGCGGTAATTCGAGAAATACGCCAGCAAAATTCCAATCACAATGTTGATTTGGAAAAGCCCCACCAGCCGCCCGCGCCATTTTCCCGGCGCGATCTCCGCAATGTAAACGGGACCGAGCACCGACGATCCCCCAATGCCCAGCCCGCCCAAAAATCGCGATGCCACCAGAATTGGCCAGTTGAACGCCAGCGCACACCCCAAAGCTGAGAGAACGTAGAAAACGGCGAGAACGCGCAGGGTTTCGCGGCTGCCATATTTTTGGCCGATGACCCCCGCGGTCATTGCGCCAATGACCGTGCCCCAAAGTGCGATGGAAACCGTGAGGCCCAAGCTTGAGGGAGTCAGGTTGAAGACCACGGTGAGTTGATGCGTCGTTCCGGCAATGACGGCAGTATCGAAGCCGAACAGCAAACCGCCGAGTGCGCCAACAACGGTAGCTTTAGCGAGATTGCCGTTCATCTCTGGCGCCGGCGGGAAAAGGTCATCCGCGTTTCATTATGAATATCCGGCCAATTACTGCGCATAGAAAACGCTCATCGCTCGATAAAAATTCCAATCGTCCACTTTCGAGGACATTTCGAACGGCGAGTGCATGGAGAGCAGGCCAACGCCGAAATCGATCACTTCCATGTCCTCGCGCGACATGAAGCCGCCGATCGTTCCGCCGCCGCCAACGTCCACTTTGTACATGTGCGTTTGCCAGGGAATGCCGTTGCGGTCGAGCAGAGCGCGAATTTTGGCGATGAATTCGGAAGGCGGATTGAAGCCTTCTCCATAGAGCTTGATAGCCACGCCGTAACCGACGCGCGCAGAGTTGGTAGGTTCGGCCGTAGAAGGAAAAATCGGATTGAGGCTGTCCGTGGCGTCCGCGGAAATCACCTGCGAATTGTGGAGCGCGCGGCGCAAGTCAAGATCGTTGTAGGCCGAGCCGCGCTGCGCTCCGATAAGGCGCGCGAAGGTCGAGCTTAAGAATTGCGAGCCCGCTCCGGTATTATTCACGGAGCCGACTTCTTCAAAATTGGAAACGTAAGCGAGGGCCGTGAATTTGGGGGTGCCCTTGAGATCGATGATCGCGCGCGTCGCGCAATAAGTAGAAACACGATCGTCCTGCCCGTATGCGCCGACTAACCCGCGGTCAAAACCCACGTCGGCGGGATGTGCCGCCGGCACAAGCGCAAGCTCCGCGCTTACCAAATCCTCTTCCTTGATCTTATATGTCGACGTCAGCAGCTGCGTGACCGCCACCGCGACGGAGTCCTTCTCGCCCGGAATGCTTCCAATCACTGGATCGAGCTCCTCGCCTTGCAATACGTTGGTATACGTGCGCGTCCGCAACTCCGAATCCGAATGCGGCGCCGCATCGGGAATCACGAAAACAGGTTCGCCGGGATGCAATCCTATGGATACATTGATCGTGCGCCCGTCCTCGGTGTCAATCCTGCCAACCAGCGCAAGCGGAATGTTAGCCCACTGATATTTCTTGATTCCGCCATAATATTTCGTTTTGAAAAGCGCAAAGCCGCCCGCCGGATAAATCGGCCGTGGCTTCAGCTCGATGTGCGGGCTGTCCTGATGCGTCCCGACGACACGCGAGCCGTCCACGATCGGATCGGAACCGATTACAGCAAGGATCACGCTGCGTTCGCGATTGGGAACGATCAGGCGCGCTCCGGGTTTCACTTGGTCAGGGTTTGTGAACTCCGTAAAGCCCGCGGCGCCCGCGCGCCGAATCACTTCGCGCGTCGATACCAGCGCTGTTCTCGCCACATCGAGATAGCTCTTGTAATCCTCGGCAAATTCCTGCACCTGCGCGTGCTGTGCCGGCGTCAGCAGAAGCCATGCCGACTTTTTCTTCCCCCAGGCGTCCCCGTCGTCCTGCGCAAAAAGCGCGGCAGAAATAATTCCGACGAACGCGAACAGACATGCCAGGACAAAAATGCGTTGCTGCCAAATCTTCATCGGCCTCTCTCCTTGTCTCGCCGCTGGAACGCAAGATGAGCCGTTTGCAGGGAAGGATGGTACCTCAAATCGTCACCGCGGAGGTCGGCTTGGCAAGCCTAATCGCGGCAGGGCACCAAAGGTCTGCCCGCCGGCAGTTCGTGGTTCACGGGGTGAAGGAAAAGAGATAAGGTACGCTGCATGTTTTTGGGTTCGAATTTCAACGCGTACGACACCGTCCCCTATCCCAGTTTGGCGTTCCTGCAAACGCACCCGGATCGCCTCGCGGTCATGGCCACTCTGTTCGGCATGAACCCTCCCGCCGTCGAGGGCTGCCGGGTGCTGGAACTTGGTTGTGGCGATGGCAGCAATCTAATTCCTATGGCCTACGGTCTTCCCGGCAGCGAATTTGTGGGTGTGGACCTGGCTGCAAAACCGATCGAGCACGCGCAGCAAAAAACACGGGAGCTCGGCCTGAAAAATATTCACTTCGAGAAATTGGATTTGATGGATCTCGGACCAGCCTTTGGCCAGTTCGGCTACATCATCGCACATGGCGTTTACGCCTGGGTTCCTGAAAGCGTGCAGAAAAAGATTCTCGCAATTTGCCACGACAATCTCGCTTCAAATGGCGTGGCCTTGGTCAGCTACAATACAAATCCCGCCGGCCACGTCCGCCAAATCCTGCGCGAGATGGTGCAATTCCACGAGCGCCGAAGCCACGTTTCCGCGGACCGAGTCAAGTCCGCGAGAGATTTTCTCGCCTCGATTCTGAAGGCCACTGACGATCGATCTCCGTGGAAGCCGCTCTTTGAGGAGGAATCCAAGCTGGCGTTCCACCGCGATGAACGAGTGGTATATCACGACGATTTGGCCGAGTGCTTCTCGCCGGCTTCCTTCGGAGATTTTGTTGCGAGCGCCGCGCGTTGCGGATTGCAGTTCTTGAGCGAAGCGCAGCCTAAAGAGGCACTGGAACCGGATATGCCTCAGGCGGCGCTCGAGCTTTTGAGTCAACTCGCAGAAGGCGATGTAATCGCCTTTCAACAATATCTCGATTTCGCAAGGCATCGTAGATTCCGGCAAACGTTGCTGTGCCACGCGGAGATTCCGTTGGTTCGCGAGAAAGCAGAAGAGCGTGTAAATAAGCTGCTCGTGGGTTCGCCGATGAAAGTCTCAACTAAACATCCCGATGGCGCCGTGGATTTCGTAAACTCCCGGGGCGCGGGCACGCTGACGACCAACAATCCAGTGGTCATCGCCGGGCTTTGCAGACTGGAAGAAATGTGGCCCCGCGCTGAGAGGCTCGAGGATGTGGCGAGAGCGATTCTTTTCTCGATTCCGGAGGCGCAACGATCGGAAGTTCGTACAGGTCTTGCGCGCGCGATTCTGCAACTCGCCGCCAGCGCGCTCGCGGACCTTCGGACCTGTAATCCGCCGTTCGCGGATGGAGTCACCGAAAGACCTAAGGCCAGCGATTTGGCGCGCCTATTGGTGAAGGAGGGAAGCATGGTGACGACGCTCTTCCACACGCATATCAACATCGAGGACGAGTTGGGAAGAAAATTTCTTCAATTGTTGGATGGCACGCGCGACCGTCAAGCCCTAACCGACGCTCTTTGCTCCGGCTCTCCGGATATTTCCCGAGAGGCGGCGTTGCAACAAGTTGATCAGAACCTCCTCACTTTTTACAAAATGGGATTGCTTGTTGCTTAGCAAAATCGAAGTCCGCACAACTGGGCGATACCCGCGGGCACAACGGACGACGATCCATGTTGTCATCAAACGCAAATCCATTTCGCGGCTCACCGGACTCCTGCACGGAGCGATTTGGGAAGTTGTGCGCCTTTCGGTATGATTTCCTTCCGTGAATATTGTTCTGACTGAGGTTGAAGCGCGAGTGCTGGGCTGCCTGGTGGAAAAGGAAATCACCACGCCCGAATACTATCCCCTCTCCCTGAACGCGCTGATCCATGCCTGCAATCAGAAATCCAACCGCGACCCGCTCATGAATCTGGATGAGGACGCCGTGCGCCGCGCCCTGCGCACGCTCGGCGACGAAACTCTCGCCAGGTCCGCGGGCGGAGACAGCCGCGTCCCGAAATACGAACACCGCCTTTCGGAGGTGTTCAACTTCACCCGGCCGGAGACCGCCATCCTCTGCGAGCTCCTCTTGCGCGGACCGCAGACACCCGGTGAATTGCGCAGCCGGGCGGAGCGCATGCACCTCTTTGAAGATTTAAGCGTAGTCCATTCGACATTGAAGCATCTGATGGAGCGCGAACCTCCGCTCGTGATGCTTCTGCCGCGCCAGCCCGGTACAAAAGAAGCTCGCTACGCACACTTACTCTCCGTACGGCCGGAAATCCAGGGAGCAGAACCGATACAACCCAATAAGGAGCTTGTGGTATCCAATAGATTTGCGGATGACGAACGAGTGGCGCGGCTGGAAAACGAAGTCGTGGATTTGCAGCAAGAGGTTGCCGATTTAAAGCGCCAGTTCGCGGAGTTTCGCAAGCAGTTCGAGTGAACAGGATAAGTGTGCGCGTGTGGCAAGACCTCTATGTATTTTGATTTTTTTTGAATGAAGTGTTGACACGCGCCCCTGCCAGTTCATAACATGTTGCTTCACCGTTGAGTTCTTGATTCTGCTCGGGACGGTTCAAACGTCGTGCATCTTGCAGTAAAAAATAAATTCTTATGATTACCGTTAAAGAGCTTACGAAGAGGTACGCGCGCAACACTGCCGTCGATCACATCTCCTTTGAAATCCAAAAAGGCCAGATCGTCGGCTTCCTGGGGCCCAATGGCGCCGGCAAAACCACCACCATGCGCATGCTGACGTGTTTTATGCCGCCGACCGCAGGGACCGCGATCGTGGCGGGGTTTGATGTGCTCGAAGAGCCCATGGAAGTGAAGAAGCGCATCGGCTATTTGCCCGAAACGCCGCCGCTCTATCCCGAAATGCGGACGGGCGAATATCTCGAGTTCGTCGGCAGATTAAAAGGTCTGCGCAAGCCGGAACTCGCCAAGCGCGTGGATTACGTTTGCGAGCGCTGCGCCGTCGCCGATGTCCGCGATAAGCTGATCAGCAAACTTTCCAAGGGCTACCGGCAACGCGTGGGGCTGGCGCAGGCCATTATTCACAATCCTGATGTGCTGATTCTGGACGAGCCGACCGCCGGACTCGACCCAAAACAAATTAATGAAACGCGAGATTTAATCAAGAGTCTGGCGGGCGATCACACGATTATCTTGAGCACGCACATTTTGCCGGAAGTGGAGCAGACGTGCGAGCAAGTGATCATCATCAATAAGGGAAAAGTCATCGCGACGGACTCCGTGAACAATTTGCAGAGCCGGGCGCGCGGCGCGGAATCCGTGCTTGTGGATGTGGGCGGGCGAAACGGAAGCCTGGATCACGCCGCGGTCCAAAGCCGGTTGGAAAAAGTTGCTGGCGTGAGCAAGGTGGTGTTGAAGGAAAAGCGGCCGGCAAACGATATTTTCGAGGTCGAGAGCGGAAAAGGGCGGCTCGTGCGCGGAGATCTGGCGCGCGCGGTGGTCGAATCGGGCTGGGACCTGAATGAATTGCGTCCGTCGGCCATGAGCCTTGAAGAAGTCTTCTTGCAACTTACCGGACAGCCGGACGCCGCGCCCGAGGCTCTGCTTGTGGCACAGGGGGCGACGAAGTGAGAAACGTCTTCACAATTTGGCACAAAGAATTGCGCAGTTACTTTGTCTCTCCAGTCGCCTACCTCTTGCTGGCCATGTTCGCGGTGATCTTCGGCTTTTTCTTCTGGAACATATTGGGCTACTTTGTCTTCACCAGCATGGAATCGCAGATGCGCGGCGAAATGTATCCGATGAACGTCAACGAGCAGGTCATTCGCCCGCTGCTATCAAATGTCGGTGTAATCGGCTTGTTCTTCATTCCCATGATCACTATGCGCCTGTTTGCGGAAGAAAAGCGCAGCGGCACGATCGAACTTCTCGTCACATCCCCCATCCGGGACGGCGAAATCATTCTTGGCAAATGGCTCGCCGCGCTCACTCTTTACGCCGGCCTTCTCGCGCTAACGGCCTTGAATTTCGTATTCCTTTTCCGCTACGGGAATCCCGACTGGAAACCGCTGGCCATCGGTTACTTGGGTCTACTCTTGCAAGCCGGCGCGCTCCTCGCAATCGGGATGTTCATTTCCACGCTGACAAAAAATCAAATCATCGCCGGCGCCGCGACTTTCGGAGTTTGCCTGCTGCTCTGGGTTCTGGAATGGGTCGGCGGCTATGAGACAGCGACCTGGGCCAGCGTGCTCTCTTACATGTCCGTCGTCACGCACGTCGAATCATTCTCGAAGGGCCTGCTGGATACGAAGGACGCCGTCTATTACGTGACGCTGATTTTCCTGGGCATTTTTTTCACGGCGCGCTCGCTGGAATCCCTGCGCTGGAGGTCGTAAGTGAATACCGAGCTGTTGAAGGCCAGACAAACGAAGTACGTGGCGTACGCGACGCTTTATATCGTGGTGACGCTCGCGGTGGTGACGGTCGCCAATGTGTTGGCGAACCGCTACGATAAATCGTACGACGCAACTTCCAACAAGCGCTACAGCCTTTCCCCCCAAACCGTGAAAATCGTGAAGGGCTTGAAGCAGGACGCCACGATTACCTATTACGACCAGGCCACGCGCTTCCAACCCGCTAAGGACAAACTGGATTTGTACGCTGACCTTTCGCCGAAAGTGCACGTCGAGTACGTTGACCCGGACAAAAAACCAGAATTGGCGCGGGAAGCCGGAATCAAGAGCTATGGCACGACCATCGTGCAGATTGGCGCGAGAAAAAACGAAGCGAAAAGCACCAGCGAAGAAGACATTACCGGAGCGTTTATTCGCGACTTGAAGCACACCACGCGGAGCGTTTGCTTCGTAACGGGAAACGGCGAACACCAGATCGATAATTCCGATCGGAGTGGGTACTCGCGATTCAAAGATCTCCTCGCTAAAGATGATTATCAGACAAAGTCGATCAGTCTCCTCGAAAAGGCCGAAGTTCCGGACGATTGCACGGCTGTCGTAGTCGGAGGACCGACGAGTGATTACCAGCAGCCCGAAGTGGACGGCCTAAAACAATATGTAGAGAACGGCGGGCGAGCACTGGTCCTTCTCGATCCGCCGCTGAAAATGGGGCGAGAAGACATTGCGGACAACGATG
>JBARCY010000301.1:0-4904 GCA_049794595.1 Candidatus Acidiferrum sp. | reverse complement strand
CGCTGAAGATGGAGAGACGGACCGGGGCGGTTAACGTGAGGCAATGAATGGCGCCTTGGGATTTGGCGGCTTCGGTGGCTTCGATGGTGTCGATTTCGGTTTTGGCACCGAAGGCAGACTTGATTTCGTTCATGGCGGCGGATTGGATGTCGGGCTCGTAATCTTTATAGGACGGAACGAGAACCTGGCGGTAGCCGTTGGCGGCTTCGCGAACTAACGCGTTTAGGACGGTTGGATAATAGACGTGGCCGTTGGCGGGGATTTTTGGGAAGGGCGAAGGGACTTGGAGGACTTCGTAGCCGAGGCGAGTGAGCTGATCGGCGTCGGATTCCATGGCGAGCGCGGCGTTCATGGCTAAGTCGCGTTCGTCGGCGCTGAGCTGGCTCCAATATTGGGCGGCGAAAGGCTTGGAAAGGTCGTAGGAGGCGAGGAGGATGCGTTTGCCGCCGACGGGAAGAGCGAACATGTCGATGTGCTCGGTGACGGGGCCGGGGAGAGGATCGAGGTAGGTGACAGTTTTGCAGGCGGCGAGTTTTTCGAGTTGCTCGTCGAGATTGACGTTTTGGTCTTTGTTGCGAGTGAGGAGGACGCGGGTGGTGAGGCAGCGGCCGTCATCGAGTTTTAGGAGATTGCCGCCGTCGAGAGCGATGGGAGAGGTTTGGTAATTGAAATCGGGGGCGGCGAGGACGGCGTCGGCGATGTCGTAGGCGGAGTCCTCGTCGTTGGAGCGCTGGACGGAGGCTTCGCGGAGAATCTGGGAATATTGCTGGAGGGTATAGAGCTTGGCGTCGATGGCGGAGAGGGCCGCTTTGCGAGATTCGGGAGTGGAGTCTTGCGAGAAGCCGGTTGGCTGCTCTTCCTGTTGGCGAGTTTCGAGGAGCTTCAGGCGGGCGGTCTCGAGTTCCTGGAATTTTTCGCGGCGGGCTTCTTCTTTGCGAATGTCGAAATAGCGCCAGTGGACGACGCGGGCGGAATCGCCGAGGGCGTCAATTTGCGGGCCGAAGTCGCGGATCCAGGCGCCATCGTGCGGGGCGATTTTGATGCGGACGCGATCGGATTTGAGGAGTTCGCAGATCTGAAATTGGTTGCAGCGTTGAGAGATGGCGGACTTGGTGGTTTCGTCGGGAGCCAAGAGGAGAACTGGGCCGAAATCGGCGGTGGCGCGGACGATATTCATTTGAATTTCGAGGAGGTGTTTTTCTATTTCGAGGTCGTGGTCGGCAGTGCCCAGCAGGCCCTCGCTTATGTGTTGGCTGTGTTCGACTTGAGGGTCGATGGCCTGGAGCGCGAGCATTACTACGTCGGAGGTGGAGCTTTGGGCCGGGGCGGGGGCGGTTTGGGCGGGTGAATTGGCGGCGAATAAAAGAAAACAAACGAGAAGGAGAGGAGAGCAGCGACGCCGCGAGTGGTTTTCACTTTTCATCATGCAGCTTCTCCGTTCCGAAGCACGAAGGCGCAGAAGCTCGCTTCGGCGTCTCCAACACCATTTTGCCTTAAGAGCACGAGTTTGTGATGCAGGACGAAGAATGGGGTTTGCATAACAGGAATGGCCAGAATCAACACCTGCGGGTGCCTTAGGATTTTTCGGGCGAGGAGGAAACGGCGGAGGCGAAATAGAAATGATAATGGCTGCGGCAGGCGGGGTTGAAGGGGGCCTGGCACACGGGGCAGCGGGAGTTGCATTGGAGGTAGGAGGAGATGCTCAGGAGGGAGCGGCAGGCGCCGCAGAGGATGGCGGGTTCGTGCCATTTGGATTGGGGCCAGGGCTCGATGGGGTGGTTGGCGAGGGCGTCGTGGCAGTCCTTGCAGGCGTAGAAGAGGCCACAGCATTTCATTTTGATAGCGATGATGTCGAGGGGAGAGTGGTAGTGGAGGCAGCGGGTTTGAGGATCGAGATGAAGGCCGCGGACTTCTGGAATGGAGGAAGGCATGGGATGAGCGAAGAAGGAGATTAGCAGAGAAAGCGGTGAGGGGAAAAACCGACGGCACGATGCATCGTAAGCCTATGGGGGCGGGACAGCGGGAATGGGGGATCGCGGAGAGGAGGCTGCCGGGCTGAAGCCCGGCGCTACCATTGTTGCTCGGGGATGTGCTATAAGAGTCGGGCCGTGAAAGGTGCCGCGAAACAGGAACTTGCCCCGGTTCAGCGGGAGGCGGTAGAGGTATCTACGCAGGAGACCTCGCCGGCGAAAGCTGAAGGGAGCGTGGGGGGCGCGGGGGAAGATGCTTCGCGCTATTGTCCAGTATGCTCGAAGAGGCTGGAATCGCGGCGCTGCAAGTTAGTTTGCCCTGTCTGCGGATATTACATGTCGTGCGCGGACTATTATTGATAAGCTTTGTGGTCCCGGCCCGGGTTGCCGCCGGAACTGCTATCCGATGAGGAGGAAAACACAGTGGCTTTGAAGATGACCAACCGGGAAGTGGACGGAGTGTCCGTGGTGGCGTTGGACGGGCGCATCGTGCTGGGAGAAGAGAGCAACGCGCTGCGAGAAAAAGTGAAGAGCTTGATCGCCGAAGGGAAAAAGAAAGTAGTGCTTAACATGGCGAATATCACGTTCATCGACAGCGCGGGCTTGGGCACGCTAGTGGCGGCGCATCACAGCGCGAAGTCGCAGGGCGCGGCGCTAAAGCTGGCGCACTTGGGAAGCAAGTTCCAGGAAGTGCTGCAAATCACCAAGCTGCTGACGGTGTTTGATGTGTACAACACCGAGGCGGAAGCAGTGGCTAGCTTCGCGAAGTAAACAGCGGCGATTTCGCCGCAGAGGTTTGGCCGCAGCACGAAGAGAGTTTTGTGGAAGGGCACGCGTTTGCGTGCCCTTTTTCTTTGGGACGGGGAGCGCACTGGAACGGTTCTTGAGAGGCTGATCCTGTCGTCTAGTTTTTGGTCTTGAGGCCGGGATCTTGAGCTAGAGATCCACGCGGCACATCGTGATGCCGCTGAGAAGCTTGGGGTAGAAGTCGGTGGATTTTTGGGGCATGACTTCGCCGGCGGTGGCGATGCGCATGACTTGATCAACGCCCACTGGATTGAGGAGGAAAGCGATTTGGGCGGTGCCGCGGTCGACGGCGTCGATGGCGGCAGAGGCTTCGCGTTCGTAAGTGAGATTGCGCTCGGCGGTGACAGCTTGCGGGGTGATGCCGAAAGCGGGCTCGAGAATTCCATCGTGGAGGAGGACAACGTCCAGGTCGCGCTGAAGCGGCGAAACGGAGTGAAGGAGCTGCGTGAGGTCTGCGCCACGCCGAAGCGTTAGGACATAGTAAGAGCGCTTGCCTGGATCGGTGGCGGGGTAGACGCCGATGGCTCTATGTGCGCGCGATTGATGGAGATGGCCGAGAAAGGCTTTTTGGGCTTCGGCTTTTTGCCCGTCGTCCGCAAAAGGAAAAGTCTGCGCCTCGAACCAGGGTTCGAGGTAGCGGCGAGCTTCGCTCCAGGAAAAATCGTGGAGATTAGCGGCGAGGCGATGCGTGGGGAGAATGGTGAGGCCTTCGCTGCAGGTGTTGACGAAGGTCATCATGGCGAAGTCGAAGGGGGCGACGGCATAGGGAGCGGAAGGATGCAGGCCGCCGGCGTGCAGGCGGCACTCGTTGCGATAGTTGAGAGCGGTCTCGTAGCGGTGGTGGCCATCGGCGATGACGAGCTGTTGATCTTCCATGACGAACTTGATGGCGGCGGTGCGGTCGTGGTCGGCGATGACGCGCAGGCGGTGTACGACGCCGAATTCATCGCGCATCTCGGTGGCGGGAACGGCGGATTCGGCGTCCTTCAGAATTGCATCGACGCGCTGCTGAGGATCGGAATAGAGCATGAAGAGCTGGCCAGTGTGGGTGCGCGTGTGGCGAAGAAGCTCGAGGCGGTCGGCTTTGGGGCCGGAGAGTGTGTGCTCGTGGCGGAAGACGATGCCAGCGGAATATTCCTCGAGTTTGCCGGCGCCGATAAAACCGCGGCGAGTGCGCTGCTCGGCGGTTCCGGGCACGATGTATTCCTGCGAGTAGGCATAGAAAGAGGGAACGGGATCCTGCGTGACGATGTTTTCGCGGATCCAACTGTCGAGGGCGGCTGCGGCGCGCGTGTAGACATTGTTCTGTGGAGAATCGTCCGGAAATACGCGGCCTTTTTCGACGGAGATTAGATTGTGCGGATCGGCGGCATAGTATTTGTCCTGCGCCGAGGGAGAAATTTTGTCGTAGGGCTGCGTTAGAACGCGTTCGAACGGGACACGCTGCGGATTGTAGCGAAACGCCTGGAAGGGGTGAACCTGAGCCATGTGGTCTTGGTCTCCGGAAGTGTTTAGTGTTGAGCGACGAGCCTTATAGTTTACGCGAACTTAGGACGATTCTGAGAAGCGATAGAATGCTTTTTTTGACTTTCATGCGGAATTCATAATTGATTAAAAATCGCGAGGAGCGCTAAAACAGGAGGCGAACAGACTAAAATAGGAGATTCATGGCTAAAGCAAACCTGAGCGCTGTTCGTGCCCTGATTTTCGACTTGGACGGGACGCTGATTAATTCGAAACAGGATTTGATTCATTCCGTCAATGCCATGCTGCGCGAATTGGGGCGCGGAGAGCTGGCGGAAGAGACGATTTCCGGGTACATCGGGCACGGCGCGCCAAAACTTGTGGAAAGAGCCCTCGGGGAGAACTGCGCGGGAGAGGAACGACAACGGGGGCTGGAATTCTTCGTGCGCTATTACGAAACGCACAAAATGGATACCACCTGCGCGTATCCGGGCGTGGCGGAGACCTTGGAGAAGCTGCGAGAAATGCCTCTGGCAGTTTTGACGAACAAGCCCGTGCGCATGAGCGTGCGGATTCTGGATGCGATGGGGCTTTCGAAATATTTTCGCGCGATCTACGGAGGCAACAGTTTTGAAACAAAGAAGCCCGATCCGCTGGGCGCGA
>JBARCY010000300.1:0-32045 GCA_049794595.1 Candidatus Acidiferrum sp. | reverse complement strand
CCATGTCCACGTGGCTGACAACGGCGTTGGTGATGAGGGTGCAGTTTTTGGAATTGAGCGCATCCTGAACGGTGGTGAAAGGGCTGCTGAAATAGGAGAACGTGATGCAACCGCGTTCGCAGGGGCCGCAATAATGGCATGGGAGGCGGCCGTTCTGAGCTTGCGTGAGGACGGCGGCGCGGCCGATGGTGACGGTGCGGCCAAACTTGGCTTCGACCCGCTCTCTGAGCTGAATTTCGCCGCAGCTCATTTTCATGGGCGGGAGGAATTGGCCGTCAGGAAGCATTTCGTTGCGTTCGGCGGCGCCGGTGATGCCGACATATTTTTCGACGATGTCATAGTAGGGAGCGAGTTCGGCGTAGGAAATGGGCCAGTCGTCGCCGTAACCGTCGCGGCTGGCGGCCTTGAAATCGTTGTCGCTGAAGCGATAGCTTTGGCGGCCCCAGACGAGCGAACGGCCGCCGAGGACGCGAAGGCGCTGCCAGGTGAACGGTTTGCCCGCGGGAGTGCTGTAGGGATTTTCGAGGTCGTTGACGAACCATTCGTAGTTGTACTCCATGCAGGCGTAGCACTGCTTCTGCACGGGGCGGGTGCGGGCGATTTCGGGCGAGTGATCGCGGTATTTGAGTTTGTAGGCGGGCATGTGCTCGGTGAACTCTTGCGGAGTAACGGCGCGGCCTGCTTCGAGCAGAGCGACTTTCAGGCCGGCTTCGGCGAGATGTTTGGCGGCCCAGCCGCCGGTGGCGCCGGAGCCGACGACTACGGCGTCGTAGGTTTGCTGAAGCGGGTCTTGCGTTTGGTAGGCCATGATTACTTGTGATTCCCTTCTGAATGGTCGCAGCCTTGGAAGGGGCCGTGCGCGAAGGCGCCATCCCAGCCGAGTTCTTTTGTGCCGATTTGCGAACTGTAAAAGGCGGTCATGATGCGCTCTTTCAGCGCTTCAAAGTGCATGTGGCCCACGTCGGGCTTGCTATCGGCTTCGCCAGTCCACTCGCTGCCATTGTGGGGATACGCAAGCTCGTGCAGCAAATCGTCTTGATCCTCGCGCGAGAGATAGCGGAAGGCGGCTTTGAAACGGCGGATGCTTTCGCCATCAAGAAAGGCGAGCGAATTGAGGAAGGCGCCCTTTACTTCGGGAGTTTCGGCGGCGAGGACTAGATCGATATAGCGATTGACCAGAGCGTCTTTGGCACCGGGCGTGTCGGTGGCGGGAATGATGAGGTCGCTGAGGACGATCAGAGTTTCGTTCTGGTGCTCGTCGAGAAAGAGCGGCTTCCAGTTGGGCACGTTGAATTCGTTGGAGGCGTCCACGCCGCTTTGCGCGGGCGTAAGTTCAGAGTGGGGCGGCGGGGTTTGAGGCGCGGCGAGCGTGGGGCGAAGCGTGGCGGCGACGGCGCCCGTGAGAACGCTGGCTCGGATCATATCGCGACGATTCATGACGGCTCCTTGGGTGCGAGCAGAACGGTTGAAGCGGTCGCCCTCAGAAGGATGACCCCACAACTGATTGCGCGACGGAGAAGTTTACACCAATGAGATGCAAAGGGTGGACGAAGCGCGCGTCAACCGGTTGCAGAAGGTGTCATTCGATTTGGACGGGGGCGAGGTTGAAGCCGTCAACGGCGAGGACGGGCTTGGCTTCGCCGAGGTCGTGTCTGCGAACGTGGACGGTGACTTCGCGCTTTTCGCCGGGGAGAAGAGAGATGTAATTGTCGTCCCAGAAGACGGGAAGAATTTCGGCGCCGTCTTTGCCTTTGAGAAGGCGGAGACGCACGAGGAAAGCGAGGCCGGAGCCGGTGTTTTCGAGGCTGACGTGAGCGGTGGGCTCGGCGCCGGCATCGGAATATTCCATCGAGGCTTTGACGGTGGCTTTGGGGAGATTTTGGAGGGCGTCAAAATCAGCGAACTGGGAAAGCGGAGTGTAATACCACTCGGACTTGGGAAAGTTGGGGACATCGGGCTTTGTGGAGAGCCAATAGAAATTGCGGCTGAGAAGTTTGCCGGACGGGGAGAAGAGTTGAAGATGCAGGAAGTAGGTTGAGGTGATGCCATCGGGCTCGGGAACTTTGAAGGTGCGGACTACGCCGTCGGCATCGACATCGGCGAGAGCTTCCTGGGAGAAGCGCTCTTTCATCGAGGTATCGTAAACTTTGGCGACCACTTTCAATCCCTTGAGAGGTTTTTGTTCGCCGTTGACGATGGCGACGCCGCGGTCGTCGTAAGAAAACTGGACGTGAACGAGTTCGAGGGCTTTTTTCGAGCCGAAATAGCCGCCGGCGGGGCGCAAGCTGTAATCGTAGAGATGCCAAATCAGTCCGGGCCAGGCGTTGTTCAGCATCCACTGAATGATGCCCGTGGAATTGTACTTGTTGCGGCCATAGGCTTCGAACATGGCGCGCTCGCCTTCATAAGTCATGGCTTGAGATTTCCAGGCGAGGTCGGCAACGTCTTTTGCCGTGCCGTAGCGCTGCTCCAGAGCATTTGTGAAGACGTGGATATCCTTGAATTCTCCGCCGCCTGCGTGATAATCCCAAAATTCGTTGATGGGCCAAAGCTTGTCCGGCGGAAACATGGATTTCAATTCTTCGAGAGGGGGAACGGCGGGGCCGGGACTGATTTCGGTTGCAAAGCCATAAGCGCCGCCGTACTTGGTATCCAGGAGCCAATAATTTGGGGAGACATATTCGTAGGGGCCGGACATTTTGACGCCGGTGTCTCCGGTGGGCTCGGTCTTTTTCTCGGTGGCGGAGGAGATGACGGGCTTGGCCCAATGGTTTTCTTTTTCGACGTCGAGATACGCTTTCTCGCGATCGGGCGGCGGCGGATTGTCGCTGCCGTTCAGCCAGACAAGAAGGCTGGGATGATTACGGAGGCGGAGAATCTGATCGCGAAGAGAGTCGACGGAGACGCGCTTGTTTTCGGCGCCCCATTTGCCCCACTTTTCCCAGGCATCGCAGCAGCACCAACCGGCCATGACGAGGATGCCGTCGCGATCGGCGCGCTCCATAAAGGTTTCGTCCTCGAGCTTGCCTTCGAGGCGAATGGTGTTGAGGCCCATCTCTTTGACGTAGCGGAATTCGGCTTCGCGGCGTGATTGATTGATGCGCAGCATCATGTCTGGAGCCCAGCCGCCGCCACGCACGAGGACATTTTTGCCGTTCACCTTGAAGAGGCGGTGTCCTTCGGGAGTGAGCTCGGAGTCGGTCTGGACAATGCCAAATTCGATGGTTTGTTTATCGGAGACTGGACCCTTTTCAGGGACAAACTCGAGTTCGAGTTTGTGGAGATAGGGTTCGCCCATTTGATAGGGCCACCAGAGGCGAGGATCTTCTACGTTCAGCGAGGGAGAATCTTGTGGAGCGAAGGCAATGGCGCGATGTTCACCGGCGCTCAGCTCAATGCTTTGGGAGAAGTCGATCGGCGCGGACTCGCCAAGAATTTTGCCGCGCAGGGTTCCTTTGACTGGTTCGGTAGAAACGTTTTGGAGCTCGGCGCGCACCGTCAAGTGGGCTTTGTCGATGGCCGGGAGATCGAGTTTCGTTTCTACATCGGCATGGCGTACGGCAACCGGGCCGCTTGCGGAGAGCACCACTTCTTGCCAGAGGCCCATGTCTTTGTCGGGCGGCGTAGGATTCCAATCCACCCAGGTGATGCCGAGTTCGTTGGCGTGCGGGGCGGAGACTTCTATGGCGACGACATTTTCGGCGCCGGCTTTGACGTACCGGGTGACGTCGAACTCATAGCGGCGGAACGCGCCGACGACTTGATCCGAACCGGCGATTTTTTTGCCGTTGATCCAGATGTCCGCGCGGTAGTTGATACCGCGAAACGCGAGCCAGATCGTCTTTCCGCTGAACTTCTCGGGGACTTCGAATCCTTTGCGATACCACCAGGGAACAGCGAAGGGACTGTCGGCGGGCATTTCCTGGTTGGCGAATTCCGAACCGATCTTGTAAGAGACGCCGGGAACGGAACGCAAGTTCATGCCGAAATAAGGATCCTTGTAGACGCCGTTCTCGACGAGGACGGCGAAGACGGTGTTCGGCGCGGAGGCCTTGTACCAGCTCGAAGCATCGAAGCCGGCAGCGGAAACGGTTTCGGGGCTGGCGCTGACCTTCGCGGAGGACTGCACTCTCCATCCCTCGCGCAGAGTGACATCGTCATCGGCGCGCGCGGCGGTCGCGGAAATTGTTAACGCTGCGAGGAAAGCTGCGAGGATGCGGATGGCGGGAAGAACGCTTTTGAATCGCCCGGCAGAGCGCGAAAGGATATTAGCCTGGATGCTAGTCGGAATCATGAAGAACTCCCCCATTGCTGCGGCAGATTGCTGCGGCATTTAAACCGATTCAATAGCGCGAATAGACTTAACCCGCGGAACCGATACAAACGGGCGCTAGTTTAGCCTGAGGGGAAGAAAAGAGACAAGCATTATCCAAAAAAAGCAAAAGGCGCGAACCTTGCGGCGCGCGCCTTGCTCGATACGGACTGCGCAAATTGCCCTGGATTACAGCGCCGGCGGAAGGAAAACTTGCGCGGGGGTCATCATCTGTACGTTCGGAACTTCAGTGCCCACCCGCACACGCTCGAACTTTCCTTTCTTTCCGCCATCGCCCACAAATGTGAGCAGATACTGGTTATCGAGGTGACGTTGAATTTCGTCGAAGTACGGCTTCAAGGTGACGGGCATGCCAAAACCGAGATAGTAGGCTTCGGCGCCAGTTTCTTCGGACAGCCGGCTCATGTTCGATTGCGCGTTGAAAGCGCGGAACGGACGGCGGCCAATATGACCCGCATCGGGGACGTAGATGGACCAAATATTGATGTTTTTCTTTTGAGCGCGTTCGACCGTTGTATCCAGATCGGGATCGACGGGATCAAAACCGCCGCGGAAATAATCTACGCCCGAAGAGAACAGCACGATCGACTTGCGTTCACCGGAATCGGGCCAGCGCTTGATCCAATCCTGGAGCGCAAGATAAGGGCTGGTGAACGCGCCGCCGGACCCCAAAGGCAGACGCAAAGCCTTGGCAGCAAGCGCGTGATCGGTGGTGAAATCTTGTGCCACTGTGGCTGAGCCGTTTCTCGCATAGGCCACGGCGATGTAAGTGCTTTCCGGCTGAGCGTTGATAAAAGCCCGCAAATCGTTCCATTGGCTGGCGACGACTGGATCGAGCGAATCATCAATGAGCAAAGCGAGGTAGAGCTTCTCGCTCCGCTTCCAGTCCGCTATTTGCACTTGTTCTCTGCCCTGATAGAGCTTTAGGTCCTCTTTCTTAATTGCAGGCGGCATCGTATCTTTATTGTCCACCGCCGTAACGGTGAACGTAGCCGCGTCCGAGCCCGCCGCCGCAGCGTTCGGCGCAAACGGCAGGGCGGCCGCAACCATAATGACCGCCAGCAACAGGGTCCCTTTCCAATATAGATTTCTGTTCATGAGCCTATTCCCTCTATTAGCTTTCTCATCCCATAACATTAGATGCCCGCATCAAGGGAAGCGGCTACATCCATTAAGATCGCACGGCATTCTGTCGTAGAATGCACCCCGGTCAACGAGGGCCGATCTCGTGAAGAGCTATATAGGTGCGATAGACCAAGGTACAACCAGCACGCGCTTCATGGTGTTTGACAAGGCGGCGCGCGTGGTTGCCGTTGCGCAGAAAGAGCACGAGCAGATCTTTCCGCGGCCAGGATGGGTGGAGCACGACGCGCAGGAAATCATGCGCCGGACGGAAGAAGTGATCGCCGAGGCGCTCGAGCAACGAGGGATGCACCCTTCCGACCTGGCGGCGATCGGCATTACCAATCAGCGCGAGACGACAGTCGTTTGGGAGCGCCGCACGGGGCGACCGATCGCCAATGCCATCGTTTGGCAAGACACGCGCGTGGCCGAAGATGTCGGCCGCTATGCGAGCAACGGAGGACGAGACCGCTTCCGTGCACAGAGTGGCTTGCCGTTGAGCACGTACTTCAGCAGCCTGAAACTGCGCTGGCTGTTGAAAAATATTCCCGACGCAAGCGCGAAGGCGGCGGGCGGAGACTTGCTATTTGGAAATATCGATAGCTTTCTCGTCTGGAACTTGACAGGCGGGCCGAACGGAGGAGTTCACGCGACGGATGTGAGCAACGCGAGCCGGACCCAACTGCTCAATCTGGAAACACTGGATTGGGATGAAGCGTTGCTTGGGGCGTTCGAGATTCCGAGGGCGATGCTGCCGCAGGTGCGCTCGAGCAGCGAAGTTTATGGAGCGGCGATATTTCCTGCGATTGCCGGCGTCGAAGTCGCTGGAATTCTGGGCGACCAGCAGGCGGCGCTTGTGGGACAGGCTTGCTTCCGTCCCGGAGAAGTGAAGAATACCTACGGCACGGGGTGTTTTCTCCTGATGAACACGGGTGAGCGCGCCGTTCCTTCTAAGTTCGGCTTACTGACCACGGTCGCTTACAAGTTGGGAGGCGCGCCGGCTTGCTATGCCCTGGAAGGCGGTGTTGCGATCGCGGGAGCCCTGGTGCAATGGCTCCGCGACAATCTCGGGGTGATTGAAAAGAGCGCGGACATTGAGACGCTGGCCCGCACTGTGAAAGACAATGGCGGCATCTACTTTGTTCCGGCGTTCTCCGGGCTATACGCACCCTATTGGAAGGAAAACGCGCGCGGCGTGATTGCCGGATTGACGCGCTATGCCAACAAGGGCCATTTGGCAAGGGCGGTTTTGGAGGCAACGGCCTTTCAGACGCGCGAGGTCGTGGAAGCGATGGAAAAAGATTCGGGGATCGCGCTGTCGTCGCTGCGCGTCGACGGCGGAATGGTCGTGAATGAATTGTTGATGCAATTCCAAGCGGACATTTTGAATCGCGAAGTGGTACGGCCGGTGATTCAGGAAACGACGGCGCTCGGCGCGGCCTACGCTGCGGGCCTGGCAGTGAAGTTCTTCTCCGGCCTGGACGAGTTGCGTGCCAACTGGGCCGTGGACCAAACTTGGGGGCCGCATTTCGCGGAGGCGGAGCGCGAGCAGCTTTACAAGCAGTGGAAGAAAGCGGTCACCCGTTCTTTCGATTGGACTTCCTCTTGATGCGCAATACAGTCTTTTCCCGTGAGCCAACTTCAAGCCAAGGAGATTGCTGAATGACCTCCCCCTTTGTGGGCGAATTTCTGGGCACGATGATGCTGGTGCTGCTCGGCGATGGAGTCGTCGCAGGAGTGGTACTGAAACGTTCGAAGGCAGAAGCCAGCGGGTGGATGGTGATCACCACCGGCTGGGCGCTCGCCGTGATGGCAGGAGTCTTCGTGTCTATTGCCTGCGGGAGCAGTGACGCGTTTTTAAATCCGGCAGTCACACTGGGCTTCGCAGTCCGTGATGCAAGTTTCGCGAAGCTCGCAACCGATTGCACTGCGGAACTCCTCGGCGCGATCGTGGGAGCTACGCTTGTCTGGCTGCACTATTTGCCACACTGGAAGGAAACGCCGGATGCCGCAGGAAAGCTGGCATGCTTCTGCACCGCGCCGGCTATCCGCAACTTTGCTGCGAACCTCTTCAGCGAAGTCGTCGCCACGTTTGTCCTCGTTTTCGTGGCGGGCGCGATTTTTTCGAAGCGAGTGGCCGCCACGGGTCCTGCCCCGGGATTAGGGGCTTACCTGGTGGGAAGCCTGGTGTGGGGGATCGGACTTTCTCTCGGCGGCACGACGGGGTATGCCATCAATCCCGCGCGCGACCTGGGCCCGCGCATCGCGCACGCCATTCTGCCAGTCGCTGGAAAGGGAGGCTCTGACTGGCGATATGCGCCTATCCCGATCATCGGGCCGCTGCTTGGGGGAACCTTGGCAGGATTGCTTCTCCGGATTTTTGCGGTTTTCTAAAGCCCGGTCGCAAGTACAAGTAACCGATTCCGCATCCGCCCTTGGGCCTCTCTCCGCGCGGGTGTCACGCCTGCGTTACTCTGCAATGGAATGGGAACAATAACTATAACTCCGCCCGAGCACAGTGCCGTGCCGCCTGCGGCTCCTGCGGGACAGCAGAGTCCGTGGATTTATCGTCCGTGGATTGATCTGACGATAGGCTGCGGCGCGTGGTCCGCTCCGCTTCTGCTTGCGGGATTTTATTTTGCGAACTCCTACGGGCATGCCTGGAGCGTGGCGTTTTATTTTCTGGCGTTACTCTCGAACTATCCGCATTTCATGGCCACGGTCTATCGCGCATATCACACGCGCGACGAATTCGAGAAATATAGGATTTATACGGTGCACGTGGCGCTGTTGCTCATTCTGGCTGGAGCGCTTACGCACGTTTGGTATGCGCTGCTACCTTGGATTTTCACACTTTATATTTGCTGGAGCCCGTGGCATTACACCGGCCAAAACTTCGGCCTGCTGATGATGTTCGCGCGGCGCGCGGGCGTCTCACCGACGGAAACGGAACGCGGCGCGCTTCGCCTTTCGTTTATCGCGTCTTTCCTTCTTTTGATGCTCAGCTTCCACACCGGCCCATCCGGCGATGCGCTGATTCTTTCGCTGGGGCTTCCGGCTCAATTCACTCTGCCCGCGCGCGCGGCTCTCGCAATGTTTTTTATCGGTGTCAGCAGCTGGGCGCTGTTTTCGCTGGCGCGGAGGAGCAGTTTCCGAACAATTCTTCCGGTGCTTACGCTGACCGCAACGCAGTTTCTCTGGTTTCTTCTGCCTGCGGTGATCGAACTCATAAGCGGGCGTGAGATTCCGCAAACTCGCTATAGCAGCGGCCTGCTCGCGGTATTGCACTCGACGCAATATTTGTGGATTACGAGTTACTACCAGAAAAAGGAAGTCCGCGCGGCGGGCAATACGCGCTGGTCGTTTTCCGGTTACTTGTTAACGCTAATCGCCGGCGGCATTGCGCTTTTTATTCCCGGGCCATGGATCGTCAGCCGCATATTTCACGCGGATTTTGCCGCGAGCTTTTTGACCTTCACGGCGCTGGTCAATATTCACCACTTCATTTTGGACGGGGCGATCTGGAAATTGCGCGATTCGCGGATCGCTTCGGTGCTTCTGGACGCGCAGCAAAAAGCTGCTGCCGCCGGCACTGAGGAGCGAAACACGTTTGCCAGGGCGGGCAGTTGGTTGACGGGGCGCACGCAGGCTGCGCGCGCATTGCGGATCGCGGCGGCGGTGGTGCTCTTCACGTGGGCGGGAGTGGATCAGCTCCATTTTTGGTGGTCCAGCGATGCAAATAGTCTTCCGGCATTGCAACGGGCTGCCGAGTTGAATCCCGATGACAGCGCAGTCCAAGTGCGCCTGGCAAACGCCGAGCAGGCCGCAGGCAAGCACGATGCCGCGCTCGCGGCGATGCAGCGCGCCGCCGCCATTAATCCTGCGAGCCTTGCATTGCAGGAGTCTTACGCTCGAAACTTGATTGAAGCGGGGCGACTCGCGGACGCGTACGCGGAGTTTCAGAGGATTCTCGCGCGCTGGCCGCGCAATGCGGACGCCCTGGTCGATTCTGGAATGCTGGCGCATCGCCTTGGACACGACGAGGAAGCGGTCGATTACTGGCAGCGGGCCGTCGACACCGACCCGGGACAAGCGCACGCGCAACTTTATCTGGCGCAATCTCTTTACCAGCAAGGCGAACTGCAGGCTGCGGCGCGACACTATCGCGTCTATGTGGAACTCATTGCGGCTCAGCACGACAGAAATCCCGCTGACGCTGCTACCGTGCTTGCCGCACTCATAAAAATTGCCGACGCCGATGCGGCGATAAATCACACGAGCGACGCCTCGAGGGGTTACACGGCTGCGGCCGGTTTTGCGGAAAAGGCCAGCGAGAAACCGCTCGAAAGTCTGGCACTGGCTCATCTCGGCGACTTGCAGGAAAAACAAGGCGACATCGGCGGCGCGGCACAATCTTATCAACGCGGGCTGCGCCTGGATGCGCAACTCAACGATGACCGCAGCACGGCATCCGACTGGTTCAATTACGCGCAATTTTTGCACAAGGAACAACAGCCGGAGCGGTACGTTTTCGCCTGCTTGCTGCACGCGGAGAACATTTTGCAAAAATCACCCGGCGACGAACTCACGACGATCATGCGGGGACGCAAAGAGAGCGAAGCTCGTCTTGGAAAAGAAGCCGGTGCTGTCCGAAACAAAGTGGACGAAATCGCTGCCGAATCTCTTACTTTACGAGTCTCCGCCCTGGCCGCGAAAGAGTAGGAAAGCAGTCAAAGTCGCGCGGTATCCGGCGTCGAGGCCTGTGCAAAAGTCCGCGCAGAACCGCAATCTCGAGACGCTACTTTTTTTGGCCGTAGTACGCGTCGCTGCCGTGCTTGCGAAGGAAGTGCTTGTCGTGAAGATGTCGCGAGATTGGGCGCGCCTTAGGATTTGTGTTGATGGTCTGAAACGCCATCGCGGCAATTTGCTCCAAAATCACGGCGATGTGCGCAGCTTCCGTCGGCGACTTTCCCCAGCAAAATGGCGCGTGGCCGGCAACGAGCACCGACGGCACTTGAAGCGGATCGAGTTTCTTGAATCGCCGCACGATGGCATGGCCGGTGTTCACTTCATAGTCCGACCGAATCTCAGCGGGGCTCAGCGGTTTCGTCACGGGGACTGGTCCGTAAAAATAGTCAGCATGCGTTGTCCCGAAACATGGAATTTCCTTTTGCGCCTGCGCCCACGCAGTTGCGGCCGAGGAATGCGTGTGCGCGATCCCGCCGATGCCGCTGAACGCCTTGTAAAGAATCAAATGCGTGGGAAGATCGGAAGAGGGGCGCAGCGCCCCTTCCACAATTTTCCCCGCTAGATCGACAACAACCAAATCCTCCGGCTTCATCGTTTCATAGGGCACACCGCTCGGCTTGATCACGACCAGCCCGTCTTCGCGCGAAATGCCGCTGGCGTTTCCGAATGTGTACAGCACGAGCCCGCGCCGCACGAGCTCCAGATTTGCTTCCAGCACTTCTTCGCGCAGTTCGTTCAGAATCATCCATCGCCTCGTGAGAAAGCAGAATAAGGACTATCCGCCCGAAAAGGCAAGCGGGCGCTCTGGCAGAAAGATCCTTCCGCGTGCGTTCTTCCTCTCACCAAACCTGTCTGGGATCGTTACGGTGCAGGAATGCATCGTGTTTTTTACGCGGAAATCGCTTTAGCATGCCCCCCGAAAAGAAGGGCTTGCCCGAGGCTGCTACCTAATGTAACCGTGATGGTCTGAACCGATGTGCCGAGTTGGACGGGCGAAGAGCGGTCGGGGCGAAAAGACTTTCGCCTTAACTGACGGCCACACTTGAGCCGTTGGGTAATCTATGTTGACTATAAGAATAGAGATAACTATGTTTACCCACTGCTTTGAATGGATGGGACAAGACGGTTTTCTTACGCTCAGGTAGAATCAGCTACGCTCAAATCGTGAGAGCGCGGAGGCCCGAGACTTCGGACCTTGCGGAGCCGCTAACCAGCAGTAGAATAGGACGGTTTCGGAGCTAAACAAGGAGACTCCGATTGACAACTGACAAAAACGAGCCTTCCGTCATCGGTCCTGACCATCAACTTCCTCCTTCCGAGCCAGTACCTCCTAGCCACAGGATTGGGTGGATTATCTTCTGGATTTTGCTGCTGCTAGTCATCGTGATTGCCTCCGTAGTGCTTTACCGCCGTCACGAGTCCGCGGAAAAAGCAGCGGCGGCGGCGCGAGCTGGCCCTCCAGCAATCCCCGTGACAACCGAGACGGCCAAGAAGGGAGACGTCGGCGTTTATCTGGACTCGATAGGTACCGTGACTCCGGTTTATTCCGATTCGATAACCAGCCAGGTGAATGGGCTGGTCCTAGCTGTGCACTTTGAAGAGGGGCAGATCGTGCACAAGGGCGATGCCCTGGTGGACATTGATCCGCGTCCCTATCGCGCGCTCCTTTTACAGGCGCAAGGGACGCTGGAGCGAGACGAAAACTTACTGGCACAAGCGAAAATGGACCTGGAGCGCTACCGGGCGGCCGTGGCGCGCAACGCGATTGCCACGCAAACTGCGGACGACCAGGAGAAGTTAGTGCTGCAAGACGAAGGAACGGTCAAAAACGACCAGGGGACGGTGCAATACGACCAAATTCAAGTGGACTACTGCCACATCACAGCGCCCATCGATGGCCGCGTGGGCTTGCGGTTGGTCGATCCGGGCAACGTGGTGCAGTCGTCGGGTGCGGTGACGCTTGCGGTGATCACGCAGCTACAACCCATCACCGTGATTTTCACAATACCGGAAGACAGTATTGGCCCGGTGGCGGCGCGGCTGGGCAAGAAGGCCAAACTCAGCATAGATGCGTTCGACCGGACAGGGCAGACGAAGATTGCCAGCGGGCTACTGCTGACGCTGGACAATCAGATCGACACAACGACGGGAACGGTAAAAGGGCGGGCGCAATTCGCGAATACAAACAATGCACTTTTTCCGAACCAGTTTGTGAACGTTCGGCTGCTGGTAAACACGTTGCAGGGAGTGACGACGATTCCGTCGTCGGCTATTCAACAAAATGGGCAGACGTCGTTTGTGTACGTGATTCAAAGCAATATCGCGCACATGCGTACGGTCAAGGCAGGGGTTACAGATGCGGGCGTAACGCAGGTCGACGGGATTAATCCTGGCGACGTCATTGCGGATAGCAGCTTCGACAAGTTGCAGGACAACGCAAAGGTCGTTGATTCGAACAAAGTTGTGCCTGCCGCCACGAACGGGAGTAGCACACCGTGAGTCCATCACGTCCCTTTATTTTGCGGCCGGTGGCGACGGGATTGCTCATGGCGGCGATTTTGCTTGTCGGCATCGTTGGCTATACGCAGTTGCCGGTCTCGGCATTGCCGGAAGTCGACTATCCAACGATTCAGGTCCTGACGTTTTATCCAGGGGCAAGCCCGAGCGTGGTGGCAACGACCGTGACAGCGCCGCTGGAGCGGCAATTCGGCGAGCTGCAAGGCTTGAGCCAGATGACTTCTTCGAGCTCGGGCGGGACGTCCGTGCTCGTGCTGCAGTTCAACCTCGCCGTGGATATCGACGTGGCCGAGGAAGAAGTGCAATCGGCGATAAATGCCTCGCAGAGCTTGTTGCCATCGATTCTGCCGGCGCCGCCAACCTACAGCAAAACGAATCCAGCCGACGCGCCGGTGCTGACGCTGGCAATCACTTCAACGTCGATACCGCTTTCCCAGGTTGAGGATCTGGTGGACACGCGGCTTGCGCCAAAGATTTCGCAGCTCAACGGAGTGGGGCTGGTGACGATCAGCGGCGGGCAGAAACCAGCGGTGCGGATTCAAGCCAACCCGACGGCGCTCTCTTCCTATGGGCTGAATCTGGAAGACCTGCGGACGGCCTTGACCCAGGCAAGCGTAAACGCGGCCAAAGGAAACTTCGACGGGCCCAGCAAGGATTATCAGATCGATGCGAACGATCAACTGATCACGAGCAATGATTACAGAAGCGTTGTGGTTGCGTACCGAAACGGCGCGCCGGTGATGCTGACGGACGTAGCGCGAGTTGTGGACGGAGTGGAGAACAACAGCCAGGCAGCGTGGATGAATCAGACGCCTGCGGTGATCCTGAACGTGCAGCGGCAACCGGGAGCGAACACCATCAGCGTGGTCAAAAGCATCAAGCAACTGCTGCCGCAACTGCAAGCCAACCTGCCAACGGGAATTCAAGTGACGACGCTCACCGATTTGACTACCTCGATCGAAGCATCGGTTGCCGACGTGGAGTTCGAACTGATGCTGACGATCGGGCTGGTCGTGCTAGTCATCTTTCTCTTCTTGCGGAGCCTGTACGCCACCATTATTCCTAGCGTGGCGGTACCGCTTTCGCTGGTGGGGACGTTCGCGGCGATGTACGCGCTGGGTTACAGCCTGGACAATCTATCGTTGATGGCGTTGACGATCTCGACGGGTTTCGTGGTGGATGATGCCATTGTAATGATCGAGAACATCTCGAGGTACATCGAAGAGGGCGAGGCGCCGATGGAGGCGGCGCTGAAAGGAGCAGAGCAGATCGGCTTCACCATTCTCTCGCTGACCGTGTCGCTGATTGCGGTGCTGATTCCGCTGCTGTTTATGGGCGATGTCGTGGGGCGGCTGTTCCGCGAGTTTGCCGTGACCTTGGCCGTCACGATCATTGTATCGGCGGTCGTTTCGCTGACCCTGACACCCATGATGAGTGCGCGAATCTTGCGACATACGCCGGAAGAAAAGCAGGGGCGCTTCTATAAAGCTTCGGATCGTATTTTCGACAGGATGATCGCGTTCTATGGGCGGACGCTGAAGTTCGTCCTGCAGTACCAGACCATTACTCTGTTGGTCGCGTTGGCGACACTTCTGATCACCATTTTTCTGTATGTCATCATTCCCAAAGGATTCTTCCCCGTGCAAGACACGGGCGTCATTCAGGGAATCTCGCAGGCGCCCCCAACGATTAGCTCAAATGCGATGGCCGCGAAACAGCTAGAGGTTACCAAAGCCGTGCTGAGTGATCCGGCGGTGGAAAGCGTGTCGTCCTTTATCGGCGCGGACGGGACGAATACCACGACAAACAGCGGACGCATGTCAATCAATCTGAAGCCGCTGGACCAGCGCAAGATCAGCGCGTCCGACCTCATCCGAAGACTTAAGTCGAGAGTGAGCCAAGTCGAGGGAATTCAATTGTTCATGGAGCCGGTGCAGAACATTACCGTGGACGACCGGGTGAGCCGCACACAGTACCAATACGCATTGGAAGACCCGGACGCGAATGAGTTGAACGATTGGACCAACCGATTCGTCAGCAAGCTGAAGCAATTGCCGGAAC
This sequence comes from Candidatus Acidiferrum sp., assembly GCA_049794595.1. Taxonomy (GTDB): domain Bacteria; phylum Acidobacteriota; class Terriglobia; order Acidiferrales; family UBA7541; genus Acidiferrum. The sequence goes on along the minus strand of JBARCY010000300.1, from coordinate 17,263 downwards.
TGGAAGACGTAGCCACCGACCAACAACTCGGAGGGCTGGCCGTTTCACTGGTGATAGACCGGGTCACCGCTTCGCGCCTGGGCATCGCGCCTACAACGATCGATAACACGCTATATGACGCGTTTGGGCAGCGGCAGATCAGCACAATGTACACCCAAGTGAATCAGTACCATGTCGTGCTGGAGAGCGAGCCGCAGTTTCAGAAAGATCCAAACAAGCTGAACCGTTTATACATTCAGTCGAACGCCGCGACAGGGACCAGCGGTGCGGGCGCCTCGACCTCCTTTGCGTCTTCTGGATCATCCTCGGCGGGATCAAATGCCGCGACGGCCTCCGCGCAATACACGCCATCGGCCGCGACGCTTAGCCCGCCCGCAAATGCGCTTTCGGCGAGCAGCTCGACAGCAACGTCCAGCGAAGGAGCAGGCTCCGCAGGCTCGACCAGTTCGGGCATGAGCAATGCCGTACCGCTGAGCGTCTTCGCGCATTTTGAGAAGACAACAGAAGCGCTGGCCATTACGCATCAGGGGCAATTCCCGGCGATCACCGTATCGTTCAATCTCTCCGCGAATGCCGCGCTCGGCGATGCCATTGCGGCCATCAACAAAGTTCAACAAGACATGCACATGCCGCCCAGCTTGCAGGCTGGCTTTCAAGGTACGGCGGCGTCCTTCACGAATTCGCTGTCCAACGAACCTCTGCTGATTCTTGCGGCGCTGGTCACGGTGTATATCGTGCTGGGAGTTTTGTACGAAAGTGTGATCCATCCGATCACCATTCTGTCCACGCTTCCATCGGCGGGAGTAGGAGCGTTCCTGGCATTGCTTTTGTTTAAGCAGGATTTAAGCGTGGTCGCGATCATCGGCATCGTGCTGCTGATCGGAATTGTAAAAAAGAACGGAATTATGATGGTGGACTTCGCGCTGGAGGGTGAGCGCAAACACGGAAAGAACGCGACGGATGCAATTTACGAGGCGTGCCTGCTGCGCTTCCGGCCCATTATGATGACTACCATGGCCGCGCTGCTGGCTGGGCTGCCCCTGGCGCTGGGAACAGGTTTTGGTTCCGAATTGCGCAGACCCTTGGGCATCGCCATGGTGGGTGGACTGCTCCTGAGCCAGGCGCTCACGCTGTACACCACGCCCGTTATCTACATCTTTTTTGACAATCTGGGACAGCGCATTGCACCCAAATCGAATCAGGCAGAGATCGGAATTGAGCCTGAACCAGCAGGACAAGCGTGAACATCTCCATACCGTTCATCCGCCGGCCGGTGGCAACGACGCTGCTAACAGCGGCCATTGCCATCGCGGGAGGAATTGCGTTCAAGGTCTTGCCGGTGTCGCCGCTGCCACAGGTCGACTTTCCGACGATTTCCGTGAGTGCGGGCTTGCCGGGCGCCAGCGCAAACATCATGGCTTCGTCGGTGGCAACTCCTCTGGAGCGGCAATTCGGCCATATTGCGGGCGTCACGGAGATGACCTCCTCGAGCACGCTCGGCAGTACTTCCGTGACGATTCAGTTTGATCTCAGCCGCAACATCGATGGCGCCGCGCGTGATGTGGAAGCGGCCATCAACGCCGCGCGAACCTATTTACCGGCGAACCTACCGGGAAATCCGACCTATCGAAAAGTCAATCCGGCGGATTCGCCGATCATGATTCTAGGGCTCACGTCCGACAAATACGGTCCGGACAAGATGTATGACGAAGCCTCGACCGTGCTGATACAAAAGTTATCGCAGATCCAGGGCGTCGGACAGGTCACGGCCGGGGGCGGTGCGCTGCCCTCCGTGCGCGTCGAGGCAAATCCCACGCAACTAGCCCACTACGGACTTACGCTGGCAAATTTGCAGTCCATGCTGAGCTTGCAGAACGCGGACATGGCCAAAGGGCAAATCACGGACGGAATAGTGACTGCCGACATCGTTGCCAACGACCAAATCTCGCACGCGGAGGACTACAAGCCGCTCATAGTCAGTTACAACCACGGAGCGGCGGTCCGGTTATCCGATGTGGCACAGGTGATCGACTCTGTGCAGAACGTGCGCGCCGCGGGCTATTTGAACGGAAAGCGCGCGGTGACGGTAATCATCTTCCGCCAGCCCGGCGCCAACATCATCGAGACAGTCGACCGCATTCGCGCGCAGCTACCGTATATCAAGGCTTCCATCCCATTGGGAATCGAGACCACTATCGTTCTCGATCGAACCACAACCATCCGCGCCTCGGTCAGTGACGTCGAGAGGACGCTGCTGATTTCCATCGGCCTTGTCATCGCCGTCGTGTTCGTGTTTCTGCGTAATGGGCGCGCCACGCTGATTCCCGGCGTCGCTGTCCCGGTCTCGCTCATCGGTACGTTTGCGGTGATGTACATGTTGGGCTATAGCCTGGACAACCTTTCGCTCATGGCTCTAACCATTTCAACAGGATTTGTCGTGGATGACGCCATCGTGGTCATGGAGAATATCGCCCGCCACCTGGAAGACGGTATGAAGCCCTTTGCCGCGGCTTTGAAGGGCGCGGAGGAAATTGGCTTCACGGTCTTCTCCATCAGCATCTCGCTCATCGCGGTTTTCATCCCCCTACTGTTGATGGGCGGCATTGTCGGCCGTCTATTCCGCGAGTTTGCCGTCACGCTCTCCACCGCCATCGTCGTCTCCATGGTCATCTCACTGACTACGACCCCTATGATGTGTGCATACCTGCTACGGAACGAGCGCAAGGAAGGCCACGGCCGCTTGTACATGGCTTGCGAAAGATGCTTCGACTGGGTGCTGTCGTTGTACCGAAGAACTTTACCTTGGGTGCTGAAACATCCGACTCTCACATTATTCGTGCTGTTTCTCACAATAGCTCTGAATGTGGTTTTGATCGTCAAGCTACCGAAAGGCTTTTTCCCGCAGCAGGACACGGGAGCGATCTCCGGCGGAGTGCAAGGCCCACAGGATGCGTCGTTTCCCACAATGAACACCTCGATTCAGAGGATTGTCGGAGTGATCGGGAAGGACCCTGCCGTTGCGAATGTAGTTGGATTTACCGGCGGAGGTGGCGCGACTAACGGCGGCTCGATCTTCATTGCCCTCAAGCCGCTGGCGGAACGCAAAGTCAGCGCAGCAGAGATTATCAGCCGGCTGCGCCCACAGTTGAGCCGTCTCCCGGTGGCCTCGGCATTCCTGCAAGCGGCACAAGATTTGCGGATTGGCGGGCGCTCCAGCAGCGCCATGTATCAATACACGATTCAGGCCGACAGTGTGGCGGACCTGTCGAAGTGGGGGCCAATCTTGTTGAAAGCGATGAAGCGTCTGCCGGGTCTGCAAGACGTGAACTCCGATCAGCAGAATGGCGGGCTTGCGGAGTTGATGAGCTATGACCGCGTCACCGCGGCGAGGCTTGGCCTTACCGCACAATCGCTGGACTCCGCACTGTATGGGGCATTCGGGCAATCGGAAGTGTCAATCATTTACACGCAATTGAATCAGTACTACGTGGTGCTGGAGGTCGCTCCTCAGTATTGGCAGACCCCGGAAGGATTAAAGGACATCTATCTGCATACCTCGAGCAGCGGGGATATTCCGCTGTCGACAGTAGCCAACGGCCAGGCCAACACAACCTCGCTAGCTGTCAACCATACCGGCTTGTTCCCATCCGTCACGGTGTCCTTCAACCTTGCCCCGAACGTGTCTTTGAGCCAGGCCACAGCGAGTATCACACAAATGCAAAAGAGGCTGGGTGCACCGTCCACGCTGCAAGGATTTTTCGCCGGCACGCTGCAGGCTTACCAGCAATCCCTTAGTAGCGAACCGGTACTGATAGCGACGGCACTACTGGCGGTGTATATCGTTCTCGGGATTTTGTATGAAAGCCTCATCCACCCTCTCACGATTATCTCGACGCTGCCCTCCGCGAGCGTCGGTGCGATGCTGGCATTGCTTCTCTTCAAAGAAGATTTGAACATCATCTCGATCATCGGCATCGTGCTCTTGATCGGAATCGTCAAAAAGAACGCTATCATGATGATCGATTTCGCTCTGCAGGCCGAGCGGCAGGAGGGAAAGAGTCCCGCCGATTCGATTTATGAGGCATGCATGTTGCGCTTCCGGCCGATCCTGATGACCACGATGGCTGCGCTACTGGGCGCTCTTCCCTTGGCGCTGGGGACGGGCACGGGGTATGAACTGCGGCGGCCACTGGGAATCACCATTGTGGGTGGGCTGATCGTGAGCCAGTTGCTCACGCTGTATACGACGCCGGTGGTCTATTTGTCGTTCGACCGGCTGCGCCTCCGGATGAAGGGAAAGCAGCGGGACGTGCTGAACACGGAGGCCGGACCACTCCCGAGCATGGGAGACTAACTGGAGGGATTGTGGAGCGCAAAAGATGATGACTCCATTCCGGCTTACCGCCAGAGCGTGTCTAGTGGCGACCGCCAGTCTTCTTGTTGGGTGCATGGTCGGCCCAAAGTACCACACACCAACCGCAAGCGTTCCTCCCGCGTACAAGGAACTGGCCCCCGCCGATTACAAAACTACAGACGGCTGGAAAGTGGCGGAGCCGAAAGACGATGCTCTGCGTGGGAAATGGTGGGAGATTTTCGATGATCCAGAGTTGAATGCGCTGGAAGAGAAGGTGAACGTTTCCAACCAGAACGTCGCATCCGCGGCGGCGAGTTTTCTTGCAGCGAGGGCTATGGTGAAGGAGGCTCGGGCGCAGCTTTTCCCGACGATCACGACAAGTCCCTCGATTACTGTGCAGCGGTCGTCCGCCTCGACATCGGTTGGTGGAGGTGGTTCCGGAACCGGATCGACTCCCAGTAGAGGGACTTTTACGGACTACAATCTGCCGTTTGATGCGACGTGGCAGCCGGATCTCTTTGGCCGGATTCGAAACACAATCAGATCGGCTGCCTATGGAGCGCAAGCGAGCGCGGCGGACCTGGAAAATGTGCGCCTCACCGTTCAGGCCGAGCTTGCCGCGGATTATTTCCAGCTTCACGGGCAAGACGCGTTGAAACAATTATTGGACTCGACAGTGGTCGCTTATCAAGAGTCCCTCAAATTGACGACGGCTCTGTACGAAACGGGCATCGACTCCGATGAATCCGTGGCGCAAGCAGAGACACAGCTCGAAGCCACGCTAGCGCAGGACACCGCGCTTGGCATCCAGCGGGCACAATTTGAACATGCCATCGCGATGCTGACCGGTCAGCCGGCATCGACATTTTCCATCCCAGTCGAACCTCTGAAATCAACTCCTCCGGCGATTCCCTTCGGCGTACCTTCACAACTTCTCGAGCGGAGACCCGATATCGCCGGGGCAGAGCGGCTGGTGGCGCAGGCAAATGCGCAGATCGGCATTGCGAGGGCTGCGTACTTCCCGACGATTACCTTGAGCGGTTCGGCAGGCCTCGAGAGTACGGCGATCGCTACTTGGTTCACATGGCCAAGCCGCTTTTTCTCGATTGGTCCGGCGGCCGCGGAGACTATTTTTGATGCGGGGCTGCGGCGAGCCACGGTCGCGCAATTCAGAGCGCAGTACGATGAGACCGTGGCGAACTATCGGCAGGCGGTGCTGACGGGTTTTCAACAGGTGGAAGACAACCTAGCGTCCTTGCGTGTCCTCTCCGTTGAGATCCAGCAACAGGACGCGGCGGTCAAGTCGGGGAAACGAAACCTGGCGCTCGCGATGGATCGCTACAAAATAGGACTCGACCCTTACTTGAACGTGATTACGGCACAAACCGCGCTGCTATCCAGTCAGGAGGTTGGTGTCAATCTTCGCATCCAGCAGATGACGTCCAGCGGAGGTTTGATCGAGGCGCTCGGCGGAGGCTGGGATGCCTCTCAAATTCCATCGCCGGGTCAGCTCGTCAGCAAAACACCATAGACCGTTAGATGGAATTCGCATCAGAAACGCGGGGGACGGAAAGTCGACGCGCCAAATTCGCCTATGTCTCGAGTGCCACCAATGCTGTTTGAGGAACATGAGCATGGCCTGCGTCCGACATTAAGGTGGCAACATCCCAAAGACGGTCGGGGATATTTTGATTTTCTGGAAGGTGGGGATGTTGAAGCTTAAGAGGATTCTTCTTCCCGTTGATTATCCGAATACCTCGCTCAGTATTATTCATCAGGCCGCAACGTTGGCCCAACATTTCCAATCGGAAATCATACTGCTGCACATTGTGACCGCACTCAGCCATGCGGCGGGCGTGCCGGAGGGCGGAGCCGAGCTCGCGCGCTGGGATTTGCTCGCAGAGATCGTTCGAGGAGCGAAGAAGAAGCACGACGAATCGCTCGAGACGAAGCTTCGCGGACTTACGGTTAGGCGCATGTTAGTCAGAGGCGCCGCCGCCCGTGCCATTGTAGAGACGGCTGAGGAGAAGAAAGCTGATCTAATCATGATGCCGCCCTATGGCCAAACATTCGACCAGTTTCTGCTGGGTTCTGTGGCGGCGAAAGAACTCCCTCGGATCGAGTGCCCGGTATGGACCAGCGCCCACGTGGAAGAATCGCGCGTGCAAGAGTTTGCGATTCGCCACGTCTTGTGCGCGGTCGATTTCAATCAACACGATCGCAAGACCGTGTCTTGGGCCGCGCAGATAGCCGACGAATTTGGCGCGCGTCTGACGCTGGCGCACGTCACTGCCACGGTCGAGTTTTGGGGGCCAGGCGGAACCTACGCCAATAAACAGTGGAAGGAGGCGCTCGTCGGCGACGCGGCGCTGCACATCGCAGAGCTTCAGCAAGCCATGGGCATCGAGACTGGCGTATTCATCGGCAGTGGTGAGGCGCCCAAGGTTCTCAGCCAAGCTGCGAAGCAGACGAAAGCGGATTTACTGGTCACCGGCTGCCATCCTTACGGGGGACGATTGCGGACTCACGGTTACGCCACCATGTGCGCGGTGCCGATTCCCGTGCTGAGCGTATGAAGCCCATCCTGCGTTGGCCGACCAAGACCCGGCGAGATCATCTTGAAAGTCGTGCCAGCTCGACCGGTTAATGCAACACGATCCGTTAGTCAGGAGCTCTTTTCACTGGGCTAAGGAGTCGACAAACCGTGCAGTCAGCTTTTCACTCTTAATTATAACGATGATAGGTACGCAACCCGCCAAGAACTGACGCTTGGCGCGAAGACCCGCTTGCGATAGGCTTAGTGCGACTTTCCTCCCGAGGGATACACCCAATGAGTCAACAAGCCCCGCCCCAAACGGTTTTCGCGTGTTCGCAATGCGGACGTACCTTTGATCAATCGAATTTGCTGCAGATTGCCGGAAACTGGATCTGCGGCGATTGCAAGCCGGCGTATTTGAGCCGGGTGATGGCGGGCGGCCTGGGCGTCGCCACAGCATCGCAATATGCCGGCGTGGGCATTCGGTTCGGCGCGCGCTTTGTGGACGGCTTGGTGTTTCTGGTGCCATTTATTATTTTGGCCTTCGTGTTTGTGCCCGGCTTCCTGGCAACGGCTGGTGGTGGCAGGCCCAGTCTGTTCAACATGGTCCTCTTTCTGCCCGCAATCATTTTTGCGCTGTTTTACGAAGTCTTGATGCTGCGATATTGGGGAGCAACCCTCGGAAAAATGGCGTGTGGCATTAAAGTGGTCCGTCCTGACGGCGACGGCCTGGGGTGGGGCATTTCCTTCGCTCGCTATTTCATGTACAACATCGTAATTTCCGCGATTCCCCTCATTAACTGGATCCTCCTTTTAACTACAGCGATTATGGCCGGCACGGACGAGCAAAAGCGCGGCTTGCATGATCGCGTGTGCGACACGCGGGTCATTTACAAGCGGAGCGAGGCGTGAGCCTCAGTCTATTCACGCTTACAGGCAGCGGCACTGGCATGGGCTCTGCCAACTTTCGGCCTGCGGGAACGGTAGTATGCCCCGGCTGCAACGGGGATGTCGCGCCACTCGAGACGGCGGCGGGATGGCAGACCTGTCCATTCTGCGAGAAGCGGCTGCACATTCGGCTTTGGCCCGCAATCCGGCGCAATACGAATGCGGCTGTCGCGATGGCGGAGCAAGCTACCTGTTTTTTTCATCCGGACAAGGCCTTTCAAGCTTGTTGCAAGCGGTGTGGCCGCTTCGTCTGTGCTCTGTGCGACCTGCAGTTAGGGGCGGAGCACGTGTGCCCGACATGCTTCGAGCGCGGGCGCGCTGACTCTGGTCTGAAGGGCGACAAGGCGGAATGGCGCCATCGCGATGTGCTCTATGATTCCATCTCGCTGACGCTCGGGTGGTCCTGGATTATTTTCTGGCCAATCATTGTCGCCGCCTTTCCGGCTGCGATTTTTTTGCACGCGAAGTATCGCAAGGCGCCGCGTTCCTATTTAATCCCGCGGTCCGGGTGGCGTTTCTGGATGGCTTATGTGGGATTCATCTGGCTACCAATCCTGCTGACTGCCATGATCTTGCTACCGCGCCTAGTCGGAAGGAGGCCCTGAGTGCAAAGTGCGTTCCGAAAAGTCTCGCGGGTTAGCAATCTCGCTGGCGCCACCAGATGGTATTTGAGCGAAGATTGTTTGCTGGCGGCGAAGCGCGTCATGTACACCGTCGAGTACCGGCGGTTTTATTTGCGCGACTTGGAATCCATTGTTGTTTGGCCGAATCGCGTTTGGCTCCTGCGCGCGATCATTCCCGGTTCGCTGCTCTTCGCGCTCGCCGCTTTGCTCAGTCAATTGGTGAATTTTACGACCGGCGCGGTGTTCGGCGTCCTGGGCCTCGTGTGGGCCGGCGTGGAGTTGGCGCTCGGACCGACCGCTGAAGTGCGTATTAGTACGACGGGAGCGACGGTGGATTTGCCGCTCGTGAAGCGCACGCGCCGCGCGCGGAAACTCCTCGCGAAGGTGGATGCAGCGGTTCGCGTCGCTCGCGGAGGCACGATTGAGGAACCGAGAGCTACCGTGCCCGCAGCACAACCGGCGATAACCTCCGCGGAAATGCCTTCTGAACCCGCTCCTGCAGCCGCCCCTATCCGGGATCTCACCTAAAAGAATGGCTCGTCCCGGTTCATCCTCTGCCTCAGGCCTGTCCGCTTCGGCAGGTTTGCGTCACGCGCGTTGTTTGTTTCATCCCCTGCGCGAAGCTGCGGCACGCTGTCCACACTGTGGAGGCACTTTCTGCCGGGAGTGCGTGACGGACGAAGACGACAAGCTTGCCTGTCCACCGTGTCTGCGCCGGATGGCGCGTCCGCTGACGCCGAGACCGTCACTGCTGCGCCGCTTACGTCAGATCCTTGCCGGTCTTTTGGCCCTTGCGTGTCTGGCGTCGATTTTTTTCGCGCTGCTCCGTTGGCGGGCTAATACGCCCGAGATGCATCTGGATTTCGGCCCTTCTGCGGATGCCCCGTCGTCCGAGCAAAAGCCATGAGTGTATTCGCGCCGACTCCGGTCGCTGCGCAAAGCGGACGCGTCGCGCCAGTGCTCCGCCGCGGCACACATCTGAACGCGCTGGAGGCCCTCGAACGCGGATTCACGCTGTTTCAGTCCACGTTTGCTCAGGAAGGATGGCTGTACTACGTTGGTGCGACGCCGTTCGTCCTTGGTTTCATCCTGGTGTGGGTGATCAATGGGCAGATCCGTGTCTCTGACGGAACGCTGCTCCTCGAGACGTTGCTGCTGGCCGGTACGTATCTGCTTCGTGTGGCACTGATTGCCCGCTACGTGCGGGTCGTGCGCGAACGCGCTTTTGGAGTGCTGCGACCGAAACTCGCGGGCGCGCTGGCCCAGCCTGCGAGCATAGGGCGCCTGCTTGTGTGGAAAATCACGCTTGGTAGCGCGGCGCTGATTACCTTGCCGACCGTCGCCGCCGCGCCTTGGTTCTACGGCGCCGGACAATTTGCGGATTTGGAAGCGCAAGAGGACGCTTCCGAGCGGCATTCCTTGCTCCGCTGTCTTGCGCTCGCCGGAGAATGGTACGGCGGCAGCGTCCTGCTTTTCCTGATGTGCTTCCCTCTGTGGGCTGCCGTGTGGCTGAACGCTTTTCTCTTGGCGGTGATTGTTCCCCAGCTCCTGCAGTCGATCTTCGGCGTGAACACACTTCTCTCCACAGAAATGGGAATCTACGCGCTACTTCGCAGCTACGCCTTCTGGTTTTCGCTCTTCGCGGGTGCATGGCTGGCGCTGGACCCGATCGTCAAATGCACGTTCGTGGTGGTCTACCAACATCTTAAGTCCCGTGTTGACGGTGATGACCTGCGCGGTACGTTGGCGAGCCTGCCCCGCGATCAGCAAAAACATGCCGACGCCGTAGCATCCGCGGGAACCGGACGCCGCGCAATCATCGGCGCGTCGGCCACACTCGCGTTGTTTCTGCTAGTAGGTTCCCAAATGGCTGCTGCGCGCCCGGCGCAGGCGCCGCCAAGCACCAGCGGCGCGGAAACTGCGAACGATTCCGCGCGCCAGGCACGCGTTCAAAAATTGCGACAATCCCTGGATGTGGAATCCCAGCGCACGGTGTACCGCTGGCACGACGCCGAACACCTCAGTCCGCCTACGTGGTTTGACAGGCTGCTCGCCCGAATCGGGCATGTCACCAGACGATCCTGGGCCGCATTCTGGAATATAGTCCGCAAACTTTGGCCCCGTGCGCTGACCGTCTCGGGTGGAAAACCAACAGGCGGTGCACTGAAGGACCTTTGGTTCTGGCTGGTGCTCATCACGATTCTGACGATCGGAGCGGGAGCCGTGCTCATCTGGCTGCGCCGCCGCCGCGAAGCGACCAGCGTTTCCGTTCCAGCGATCATCGAGCCACTACCCGATCTCGGCAACACATTGGTCGCCAGCGAGCATTCCGAGGACGAGTGGTTCGCGCTTGCGGAGCGGCTCGAGGGAGAAGGTGAATTGCGGCTGGCGCTGCGTGCAGCATATTTGGGGCTGCTCGCAGGATTAGCGCAGCGCGAATGGCTAACGATTCGCCGCGACCGCACGAACCGCGAATATCTCGATGAATTCACGCGCCGTTGGCGGCGCCGCCCACAAGCCGCCGTCTCGGCGCAAACCGAAACTCCGGAGAAACTGCGCAGCAGTTTGCGGGTCTTCGATCGCGTTTGGTATGGATCTCACGCGCTGACGCCCGCCGCTGTCGTCGCGTACCGCCAGGGTCAGCGGGAGCTGCTCAGCCATGTCTGACGCGCCCACGGGCAAACGAGCCGCGTTGAACTGGCGTGGTCCTCTGCTTGCCGCCGCCATTTTCGCTGGCGTTTTTGGCGCGCTGCTGCTGATGGCGCACCTGAATCAGTCGAACACAAGCGATGAGGGATCAAGCTTTCGGCAAGATCCTTATGGAACCAGCATGCTGTTCGACTCCTATGAGCGCGCCGGCTACAAAGTGAGGCGCAGCTCGGATGAGAAGTCGCTTGCGGATCAGGATGCCACTCGCACGACGGCGTTCTTTATCGGTGGTTACGACCACGCGGACATCGAGACTCGACACGGAAAATTTGTTAGAGGCCGCAAATTCCACGCGTTGTTGGAAGATTTTCTTGCGCGTGGCGGCCGCGTCGTCCTCCTGGGGCACGATCCGAGAGTCAGCGTTACCTCGATCATTCCGGCTGACGGCAAATCGTTGCCCGGCGCTCCAAAAACAGAAAAAGAGAACGCGTGGGGAGTCGAGATGAACTCTGACCCTCCTGAGAAAGATGAATCCGATCCTCTTTGGGCTGCACCTCAGCCCTCCGCGATGCCTGCAGGAAGCGAAGCAATCTATCTGGCTGCTGATGCTCCCTGGCTCGAAATAGATGCGCAGTGGACCACGCTCTACGGGCGATCAGCGAGCACAAGAGGCGGCGGAGTGGTCACGCAAAGAGTTGCTGGCCGTTCGCCTGGGACGGTTTACATGGCCACGCGACGCGTCGGCAATGGCGAACTCGTCGTCGCAAGCCAGCAATCGTTCTTGCTGAACGAGACGATCAAGACGCATCCGAATCCGGTGCTGCTGGATTTTCTCGCCGGCGGACGTTCCAGCGTGTGGGTGGATGAGACCTTGCACGGATTGCATCAGAATCAGGGGGTGCTATGGCTCGTGCAGCGCTATCGGCTGCAGGCCGCGCTTCTACTCTTCTGGGCCGCTTTGCTGGCACTGCTTTGGAGCACGAGCGGCGATTTGGTGCGGCGCCCTTCGCGGAACCACAGCGCCGAGGTCATCCGTCAAGGCCAAGGCGCCGGAGTTGCCGCGCAACGGCTCCTTCAGCGCAGCCTTCGCGCAGAGCAGGTGGTGTCGGAATGCTGGGAACAGTTCCGGCGCCGCTCGCCGCAGGATGCGAAGGCCATTTCGGACGAACCCCACTGGGGTCCGCGGTTGCGCGCCGGACTCCTCCAGACCCCGCTGGCGGGCTACAAAGAGCTGAAAGATTTGATTGCCGAGCGCCGCGCATCCAAGAAGGGATTGGCCCCCGCGGATCGCGATGCCAAACGGCCGCTCGGCACAGCAAAGACGACGCTTAAGGAGGGACGAATCGCATGAACGACAAACCGCTACCGGACGCGGACAGACCGGTGCAGTCCGCCGGCGCAGGTACGGAAGAACACTTCTCGCCCTCGCCGGTTACGAGCGACGCGCGGCGCGTCAGAGAGGCGTTGCGGTCCGTGATTGTCGGCCAAAACGAAGCGATTGATCTCGCGCTGGTTACCTTGCTCGCGGGTGGGCATGCCCTTATCGAAGGCGTTCCCGGCGTAGGCAAAACCTTGCTCACCAAAGCGCTCGCACGCGCGGTGGCCGGCGAATTCCAGCGCATTCAATTCACACCGGACCTCATGCCCGCCGATGTCACCGGGACGAGTGTCTTCGACCTGAAGACGCAGCAATTCCGCCTTGTGCGCGGGCCGATTTTCACGAATTTCCTGCTGGCCGACGAAATCAATCGCGCGCCCGCAAAAACGCAATCCGCTCTGCTGGAAGCCATGCAAGAGCGGCAGGTGACGATTGATCGCGAGACTTACGCGCTGCCGTCCGTCTTCATTGTTTTCGCTACGCAAAACCCAATTGAGCACCAGGGCACCTATCCGCTTCCAGAAGCTCAGAAGGACCGTTTTCTCTTGAAAATACGCATGGGCTATCCGGAAGTGGAAGATGAGAATGAACTGGCAAGGCTGGTGGCCAGCGGCGCGGCGCCTGAGCAGCGGCTGATTGAGGAGCTACGCACACCTGTGTTGCAACCGGGCGCGCTGGAGGAGTGGCGCGCGGCTGCGGCGCGTGTACGCGTCAGCGACGCCATCAGCAACTACATCGTTGCCTTGGTTCGACAGACACGCCAACACGCGGCGGTCTGGGTTGGCGCCGGGCCGCGCGCCACTCTGGCGCTACTCTCAGCCTCTCGCGCTCTTGCAGCTCTCGATGAGCGCGATTTCGTGCTGCCCGAGGACGTAAAAGCACTTGCCAGTTCCGTGCTTGAGCATCGCATGCTGCTGAGGCCCGAGTTTGAAATGGAAGGCGTTGGAGTCCGGGAAGTGATCAACGCAGTCCTTGAGGCGGTCCAGGTTCCTCGGTAGCTGCCATGCGCAGTCCGTGCGCCAGGCTACCAAGAGGGAACAGGCTGCGAGAAGCAGGCGAAATCATGATGACCGGGGATAAGATGTCGGCAACTGCAGGTGGATCCAGTGCAGCGACGGCCCTCGCCCAGAGCGAGGCGCCGGCATCTGCGGCGCGCAGTCTGTCATCGCGCGACGAATCTCCCTCGCGAGTAGCATTCCAGCTGTCCGGAACACTACTGGGTCCGGCACAAACTTTCGCGTGGCTGCTAGCCCTCCTCGGTGTAGCGGCATGTGTTGCGCCATGGTTCGTTCGCGGGTGGCGTTGGCTCGAGCTTACCTCCGTAACGGTCGCGCTGCTGCTGTGTTACGACGCGTTCGCGCTATGGCTCGCACGAAAGGAATTTGCACCAGTCCTACTAATGCCGGAAAAAGGCCTTCGTGGCGGCGAAGGGCAAACCATCCAGCTGCCGCTTGCGCTTGCCGGCTCAGCGTCGCGCCGACTCCGCAGCGAAGTGCGCGTGGCGCTTATGCCAGCCACACCGGAAGGCGAAACCGCAGCTCGCGTCAGCAGCGAAACGCAACGGCTGACTCTCGAGCGGCGCAATGTTTCTGAGGAGTCGGCCCAGGCTCGCCACGCGTCGACCTTGCTATGGTCCTGGACGCCCGAGGTTACCTTGCTTCGGCGCGGTCTGTGGCCCGGTCCGCGCGTTGGCATCGAGCGATCTTCGCCTCTCGGAGTCTGGCGCTTGCGGCAGTGGTTCGATTTTCCGGAGCGGCTACGAATCGACGCAGACCTGCGCTCCGGACGTCGCGAGATCCTGAAGAGTTCGGTTTACCGCGCACTTGTGGCGTCGCGCCAGACACCCTGGACGGGGCACGGGCGCGATTTCGAACGACTTCGCGAATACCAGCCCGGCGATACCTATTCAGAGATCGCTTGGAAATCCACGGCGCGGCGCAGCGTTCCCGTTACAAGGCTTTTCCAATGGGAGCAGACACAGGAAATCTATTTCGTCGTGGATCAATCGCGAGCCTCAGCGCCCGCGCTTGACCCGGCTACGAGACCAGAGAGCAATGTACCAGCATCGCGCGCAACGCGACGATTGCTCGATCTTGCCGTGGAAACGGCGCTGGTGGGAGCGACCGTCGCACTGGAGCTCGGTGATGAATTTGGACTGGTCACCTATGCCGACGAGCCAAAGTCCTGGTTACGCGCCGGAAGCGGGCAAGCTCAGTTTCACAGGTTTCGCGATCGCCTGCTCTGCCTCGAGCCGCTGCCGACGACAGCGGACTACGAACTGTTGTTCGGCGAAATTCGGTTGCGGCTGCGGCGCCGTGCTTACCTCGTACTGCTGGCAGACCTGACGGAGCGCTCGATTTCGGAGTCGTTGTGCCGTGGGCTTGGGCTGGTTCGCTCGTCGCATGCCGTCCTGATGACGAGCATCTTGCCTGCTTACGCGCGGCCCGCATTTTCACCCGGCGAGGAGCCGGCCACTGACGAGGACGTGTATAGGGCGCTCGCGGGAGAGAAAGAAAACCAGCGCCTCGGTGCGTTGGCGCGCCATTTGCGCCGACTCGACGTGCAGCTGCGCTTTGTTCCCGCGGAGATGTTCCTGCGTACAGCTGTGGAAGGATATTTGCAAAGCAGGCGGGAGCAGCGACTGTGATTCTGGATCTGGAACGATTTCGAGCTCAAGCACGTCCGCACTGGAGCAATCTCGAATCCCTGCTCTCCGCGTTGGAGAGCCGCCCCGACCGCCGCCTGCAAACTGTCGAAGCCGAGCAGTTGCAGGAACTTTACGCCCAAACGGCCGCGGATTTGAATCGCGTCACGCATGGCGCTCTGGCGCCCGAACTACGGCAATACATCGAGCGGCTCGTGGCACGGGCTTATGCGGAGCTGTACTACGCTCCGCCGACGCGCTCCAAGGTTTGGCAGCCACGCCGCTGGCTGCGGATTTTCACAGCGTTTCCGGAAGCGTTTCGCAGGCAATACCGGTACTTCGCGCTGGCCGTGCTCATTACGCTGCTGGGTTCGACATTGGGCGGATTGGCGGTGCTCTACGACCCGGCCGCGGTGGACGTTCTGCTCCCAGCCGACTACTTACGCAATCCGGGCCAGCGCGTCGATCAGGAAGTGAAAGGACAGAATCGGCATCTGGACTCGGCACAGGTCGAAGCCGCCTTCTCGGCGCAGCTCATCACGCACAATATCCAGGTGGCGCTGCTCGCGGCCGCGCTAGGCGTAACGTTTGGCATTGGGACCGCGCTGCTGCTTTTCGAAAATGGCGTACTCCTTGGGGCCGTCGCGGTTCGTTACACGCAGCAGGGGTTTGGCCTATTCGTTACTGCATGGCTCCTGCCGCATGGCGCTTTTGAGATCCCTTCCATCTTGATCGCCGGGCAGGCAGGTTTCTATTTGGCGCGGTTATTGTTGCGTCGGCGTGAGGATCGCGATATGCGACGGGCGATGCGCGAATGGCTGGTGCTCATTGGCGGGTTGGCGCTGATGCTGGTTTGGGCCGGCCTGATGGAAGCGTTTTTTTCGCAACATCACGCGCCGGTTCTGCCCTATGGATTCAAGGCGGCGGTTGGCGCTGCGGAGTTGGCGCTGTTGGCGATTTACTTGCTGCTCATCGGAAGAAGAGACCCTAGTGCGGAAGTGCACGCGAACGTAGCCTCGGAGAGGAAATGATGGATTCGCAGCCAGGCCGGCCGGCGACTACTGCTGAGCTCACCATTGCGACGCCAGAAGGCGTGCTCTTTCGCCTTCCCCTCGCGGGCATCGCCCCGCGGCTCTACGCCATGCTCTTCGATACCGCCGTTGTACTGGGCGTGGTAAACGGATTGGGCTGGCTGGTTTATGCAATTTTCGCAAAGGCCCCCGGCTTTGGCGCCATGTTTATCACTCTTGCGGAATTCGCGATCGGGTTTGCGTACAGCGCGCTACTGGAAGGTCTGTGGAACGGACAGACGATCGGAAAGCGCCTGTTTCATTTGCGCGTCATTGATCAGACGGGGCTTCCGTTATGCATAGAACAGGCCTGGGTGCGTAATCTGATGCGCGTGTTTGATGCGCTGCCCTTTGCTTACCTGGTGGGAGGAATTGCCGCGCTGAGCAGCCCGCTGCGGCAACGGTTTGGTGATCGCGTGGCGGGGACGCTCGTCGTCCGCGAAACACCGCTGGCCGTCCCGAGAGAAGAATCCTGGACACGGCAGAAGTACAACTCCTTTGTAAACTATCCGGCAATCTCTATGCGGCTCCGCAGGGCGGCGACGCCGGAACTCGCGAGTCTCATTCAAGATGCGTTGCGCCGCCGCAGCGAATTGGCGCCGTACGCGCGGCGCGAAATCTATCGCGAACTCGTGGCGTATCTGCAGAACGAAATCGCCTCATTTCCCGACGATTTGGTTGAGATGCTCAGCGACGAACAATATTTAATTAATGCGGCTGGTGTACTATTCGGGGACCAGCGGCTGTCGAAACTGTAAACCGCGCAGCGAGCTCCACTTTCCGTGGGGGTTGTACATCGAACTGAGACTTCCTGGTCCCAAGCTGATCTATCCATCTGCTTCTGCGAACGGAAGAGTCGGTTGTTGCAGGATATGTTAGCCCGTACACAACTGCTTTACACCCCTGGGGCAAACCCAGGCTGGTCATAACGACCTTACGCCTCGAGTCCAGGTCGTCCCTAGCTACGGTGCTGTAGGCGAAAAACCAGAAGTAGCGTGTAAGTCATTGAGAAAAGTGGTCGGGGCGAAAGGATTTGAACCTTCGACCTCCTGGTCCCGAAC
>JBARCY010000299.1:0-4887 GCA_049794595.1 Candidatus Acidiferrum sp. | reverse complement strand
TCGCTAAAGTTTGCGATGCCTCGCGCCGCGAGTGTCTTGATAGGTCCCGCGGAAATCGCGTTCACGCGAATGGCCTTCGGCCCCAAATCGTACGCCAAATATCGCACCGTCGCCTCTAACGCCGCCTTGGCCACGCCCATGACGTTATAATTCGGCACAACTTTTTCCGAGCCGTAATACGTCAGCGTGACAATTCCGCCTCCAGACGCCATGAGAGGCGCCGCTCCGCGCGCCACGGCAATCAACGAGTAAACGCTGATGTCATGCGCGATGCGAAATCCCTCGCGAGACGTTTCCAGGAAAGGTTTCTTCAACTCATCCGGAGGAGCGAATCCCACACTGTGCACCAATCCGTGAATTACTCCATACTTCTCCTTAATCTCTTCGAACACGCGCGCCACCTGATCATCCTGCGTAAGGTCGCACATGAATCCATCCGCGCCCGGCAGTTCCGCGATCAGATCCTTCGCCTCCAGCCCAAGCCTCTCGTTCATATACGCGATGCCCAAACGCCAGCCTGCCACCGAAAGTTTCTGCGCAATCGCCCAAGCAATGCTGCGTTTGTTCGCCAACCCAAAAATCACCGTCGTCTTCTGCCCTTCCGTCATTCGGTTCCTCTCCTGGTATATCGTTCAACCGCAGCACGCTGCACTCTTCTCTGTGCGCTCTGTGTCTCCGCGAACTCTTTGTAAATTCTTTCTTTTTCCGTCCTCAAATCCGATGAAACGCCTTCTCAATCTCCTTCACCGAATACCGCAGCACCACCGGCCGCCCATGCGGACAACTCATCGGACAATCTGTTTTCGCGAGCGCTTCCAGCAACCATTCCATCTTCGTTTGATCGAGCGGCATATTCACCTTGATCGCTGCATGACACGCGGTCGAAGCCGCGATTTTCGCTTGCAGCGTATCAATAGAAATCGCCGCGTTTTCTCGTTCGATGCCGTCAAGAATTTCCGTCAACAGTTTTTCCGCGTCGCCCGGCAGGATTCCCGCGGGCACGGCTTGAATCGCCACGCTGCGCGGTCCCATTAGCTCGACCTCAAACCCATTTGCGTTCAACTCTTCCGCAATTTTCTCGTAAATCACAATCTGCCGCGGAGAAAGCTCGATCACCATCGGCATCAGCATGCGCTGCGCTTCCACTCTTCCCGCTCGCCGCGCGTCGAGGTGCTGCTCAAAGAGCACGCGTTCGTGCGCGACGTGCTGATCCACAAGCCATAAGCCTTCGCCGTTCACCGCAACAATAAAACTTGAGCTTACTTGGCCAAGCGGCTTTAGGTCGGCAATTTGGTCGGGCCGAGGAAGCGTCGCGGGCGCGCTCGCGCTCGGCGCTGCAAGATTCCCAGCCCAGTTTGACGCGGCAAGCGTTTGCGCAGCAGCGGCCGCGGCGGAAGCGATGCCAGACTCAATGGAAGATTCGAGACCAGCGGGAAAAGCAAAGCGCTGTTCGACAGGCCTGAGTGCATCGGATGTGAGATCAAAGCCACCGTCGGAGCCAACGCCGGAACCAACTCCGATTTCTTCCATGGTGGGGATGATGGCGCGCGGCACGCCTGTGGCTGCGGCAGCGGCCGAGCCACTGTCGAGCGCGTTGGCATGGGACGCCGAAAGTCCTTGTGACGAAGCACTTGCGGCAGCAGCCGCAAAGCTCGGAACAGGCCGCACGTTCATGAGCGCTTGGCGGATCGAGTCTCGCGCAAAATCGTGAACGAATTGCGAACGGCGGAAGCGCACTTCGATTTTTGCGGGATGCACGTTGACGTCGACTTCGTCGTAGGGCATTTCGAGGAAAAGCAAAGTGGCGGGAAAAACCGTTGGTGGGAGGATGTTGCGATACGCTTCGTGAATCGCGTGCAGAATCAGGCGGTCGCGCACGAGGCGGCGATTCACAAAAATATAGATGCCATTGCGATTGGGGCGCTGCACGTCCGGGCGGGAAGTGAAGCCTCGAACCGTCAGCGTAGCGCTTTCTTCACCTTGTTCGAGTTCCGGCTCTGTGATCGCCGCGCGAAATGGCGCCGATACCGGCGCAATCTCAACCAGCTCTTCCATCGCTTGGCGGCCGAAGAGTTGGTAGATGCGGTCGGCGAGTTTTTCAGCAGGCGGTGCGTTGATGATTTCCTGCGTCGGCGTGGTGAGGACGAATTGTTTGTCCGGATTGGCGAGTGCGTAGTGCGTGACGAGCGAGGCGATGTGTCCGAGTTCGGTGGTGTCCGATTTGAGGAATTTTTTGCGCGCGGGAACGCAGTAGAAAAGATCGGCGACGCTGATGGTCGTACCCGCAGGCAATCCCGCGGGCTTCACGTTGACAAGTTTTCCGCCGGCGAATTCGATGCGTGTGCCTTCGGCTTCGGATTCGTCGCGCGTTTCGAGCAGAAGCCGCGAAACGGCGGCAATCGTGGGAAGCGCTTCGCCGCGAAAGCCCAGCGTCGAAATCGAAAGCAAATCGTCGGCGGATTTTAATTTGCTGGTGGCGTGACGCTCGAAAGCCAGAAGCGCGTCGTCATGAATCATGCCGTGGCCGTCGTCGATGACGCGAATCATCCGCTTGCCGCCGACTTCGGTTTCGACGCGAATCGTCTTCGCGCCAGCGTCCAGCGCGTTTTCCAACAGCTCTTTCACTACCGAAGCAGGACGTTCGACAACCTCGCCCGCAGCGATTTTATTTGCAACTGCTTCCGGCAGAATCCTGATTCTGGACATCTTTCCTTGCGCTACTCAGTCTCAATACAATTGGAAACAAATCCACAATACCAATGCGCATAGCAAGCCCAAAACGGCGGTCGCCCCGCTCCAACCATAGAACAAGAATTTGTTCATCCGATTCCGCCAGACCACAATTCCATAAATCGAGGCCACCAACAAGGAAGCAAGACCCGCTTCCACAAACCAAACCAGTGATGGCGAAGCCAGCGTCATTTATCCTCGCGTTTGACAGCTATGCCGAGCTGGTCGAGTTGATCGGCATCGACTTCAGACGGAGATTCTGCCATTAAATCTACTGCGGCGGTGGTTTTGGCGAAGGCAATGACTTCGCGCAAGGATTTTTCGCCGGCGAGGAGCATGGCGATGCGGTCGATGCCGAGGGCGATGCCACCGTGGGGCGGCGTACCGTAGGTGAGCGCGTCAAGGAAAAAGCCGAAGCGGCGGCGGAGCTGTTCTTCGCTGAGACCGAGTGCACGGAAGAGTCGCTCTTGAATGTCCTGGCGGTGAATACGAATGCTACCGGAGCCAAGTTCGTTGCCGTTGAGGACGAGATCGTAGCCTTTCGAGCGCACCTCCCATGGCGCGGACTCGAGCTTTTCCAAATCTTCGTCGACGATTCCGGTGAAAGGATGCTGCGCGCTAACCCAGGTTTTGTCGTTCTCGCTCCATTCAAAGAGCGGGAAGCCGGTGATCCAGAGAAATTTCCATTGTGTGCGGTCAATCAAGCCGAGCGCTTCTCCGAGTTGCAAACGCACTTGCCCCGCGACGAGCGCGGCGGCTTCCGTGCCTTTGATTTGCTGCTTCGCGGAAACGGCAACGACGAGGTCGCCGGTTTTTGCGCCGCACGCGTCAGCGAGTCTCTTTACGTTTTCCGCGCCGATTAATTTCTCGACGGTCGAAGTCGTGCCTTCGGCCGCGAGCTTCACAAAATAAGCACCGCGAGCACCGTTGGACTTGGCTTTTTCAGTCAGCTCGTCGAGCTGTTTGCGCGAATAACCTGCTGCTCCCGGAGCGGCAAGCGCGAACACCCTACCTTCGATTCCCAGCTTGGTCTTCGCTTCATCCGGAAAGCAGTCCGTGACTTCGTGCAGCTCCATGCCAAAGCGCAGGTCTGGCTTGTCGCTGCCGTATTTGCGAATCGCGTCCTTGTAGAGCATGTGCGGAAACGGGCCTTGCGTTTTTATGCCCGCGACGGCGCATGCGCGAACCATCACCGTTTCGATGACGTGAAAAATATCTTCCTGGCGCGGGAAGGACATCTCGACGTCGAGCTGCGTGAATTCGGGCTGTCGGTCGGCGCGCAAATCTTCGTCGCGAAAACATTTCACGATCTGGAAGTAGCGGTCGAGCCCGCCAATCATCAGAATCTGCTTGAAGATTTGCGGCGACTGCGGCAGCGCGTAGAACTCGCCGTGATGGACGCGGCTGGGAACGAGATAGTCGCGCGCGCCTTCGGGCGTCGAGCGCGTGAGCATGGGCGTTTCGATTTCGAGGAAGCCCATTTCGTCCATGGTCTTACGAATTTCGAGGACGATTTTGTGGCGCAGCGCGAGGTTGCGGTGCGGCTTGGGGCGGCGCAGGTCGAGATAGCGGTAGCGCAGGCGCGTTTCTTCGGCGGCGTTGATTTCGTCTTCGATGGGAAACGGCGGCGTTTTGGCGTTGTTCAGAATGTGGAGCTTCGTGGCGAGCAGCTCCACTTCGCCGGTGGCGAGTTCGGGATTCGCTTTTTGCCGCTTGATCACTTTGCCTTCGACGGCGACCACAAATTCGCTGCGCGCCTGCTCGGCTTTGGCGTGCGCCCCGGGCTGCGATTCCTTGTTGAAGACCACTTGGACGATGCCTGTGCGGTCGCGCACGTCGAGAAAGAGCAAGTTGCCAAGGTCGCGGCGGCCGGAGACCCAGCCCATGACGATGGCGTCGCGCCCCTCATCCGGAGCGCGCAGCGCCCCGCAATAGTGTGTGCGTTGCAGATTGCCTAGAAAATCGAGCAAGGTTTTGTCTTCTCCAGTAGCACAGGCACTCCTGCCTGTGTTCTTTATTCATTCGTTCAGCTGACGCCAATCCCGCAGCACAAATTGCAGGCTGTGCCGCTTGGCGCGGAAAACCGCACAGGCAGGAGTGCCTGTGCTACCTGCGCAGATATTCTAGCAGAGCTGGTTAGCCGCGTTTTAGGAACTC
>JBARCY010000298.1:0-10203 GCA_049794595.1 Candidatus Acidiferrum sp. | reverse complement strand
TACTGGAAACTGGAAAACGTCATTCTTCCCATGTTTTATAAAGAGCCGAGACTATATGTCCAAATCATGCAGCACGCCATCGCGATCAACGGCTCGTTCTTCAATACTCAACGCATGGTGCAGCAGTACATTACGGACGCTTATCTGAGATAGGAACTAAGAAAAGAGATTTTCGCAACGGGCAAACTCGCGGATTAAGTTTCCGTCGCGCAATTCTTGAAATTATTCGGCTGCAGGCTGGGGGATTTTTTTGTCGCCGCGCAACTCCTTCTCCGTGTCTGCAATATTGCGCTTAGCAAAGTGATCGAAGAAGGCCCAACTGCCATATTTCTGCTGAAGCTGCGGCAGCACGGAATTCACGAGCGCGTCGCTTGAGAGTCCATTCTTGATGGATTGCGCGACCATCGCGCGCAGATCCGTAAGATAGCTGCGAAACTCTAGCACGTCGTCCGCCGCGCCAACATCGCCGTGGCCAGAAACGAATGCTGCCTTCGGCCATTCGGCGGCGAGCTTGGCATCGCTCTCCGCCCACTTGTCGGTAGTCCCGTCGATCAGATTGGGAAGCGTTTTCTTCCAGAAAAGATCTCCCGTGAAAACGACTTGCGCATCGGGAATGATAACGACGGAATCGCCGCCGGTATGGCCCGGGAAACTGCGCACCAGGATTTTCCGCGAGCCCAAGTACAAATCGATCGAAGAATCGTAGGCGACGTTGGGTGCGACAAGGCCCTCGATCCAGGCCTTCTGTTCCGGCTTAATGTTGGCGCCGAAAAATTTCAGATTTTCCGTATGAATCCACGCTCTCACGTTCTTCTGCGCGACGATGACGGCGCCAGCCCGCGCGAAGACGCCGTTGCCGGTGACGTGGTCGAGATGATAGTGCGTGTTGACCACGAATTTTACGGGCAGTTTGGTGATCTTCTGAATTTCCGTGAGGAGCTGTTGCGCGGCTTTGGCGTCCTGGAAAGTGTCGATGACCGCTACGCCGTCGTCGCCGATCACGAAGCCCGCGTTCGAACCGGCGCTGCTTTTGGGTTTGTCGACAGCGGCGTAAACGTTGTTGCCGAGCGGCTTGAGCGTGAAGAGCAATGAATCGGGGGAGGAATTCTCTTGTGCGTAGGTAGAGGAGACGAAGCTCGCGAAGAGCAGAGACAACAGGAGTGTTTTGCGCATGGTTGCGTATGGTATCGCAATTGGATTTTGGCGCAAGTGGGATTGCGGTGTGCGGCTTCTAAAAGCGAAGATGAAGATTAACGCAGAGATCAGGGAGGAGACGCAGAGGGCGCGGAGAAATCGAGGAGAGGGGCAAGTTGGAAAGAAAGAAGGGTCATCCTCGGAAGGATGACCCTACAGCTAGCGAAGGCGGTTTTTGTAGACGGCCATGCCAACGGCGGCGTCCATGCCGATTTTCTCCAGGGCGGAGACTTCGCGGCGCGTCTTGATTCCGCCGGCTGCGATGATGGGATGTTTTGTGGCGGCGCGAAGTTTGTGAAACCATTCTAGATTGGCGCCGGTCATGGTGCCTTCGCGGTCGACGTCGGTGCAGAGGAAAGCGGAGCAATACGGTTCGAGTTGCGGCATGACATTTTCGGGACGGAGGACGAGACCGCGGCGCCAACCGTGAATGGTGATGCGCCCTTTTGCGGTGTCCAAGGCGATGACGATTTTATGGAGCGCAATTTTCCTTGTGAGTTGACGCAGAAAACGCCGGTTGATTTTACCTTCGCGAAAGGCAGCGCTGCCAATGATGATTTGGCCGGCGCCCCACTTTGCGATTTCCAGGGCGCGGGCGACGGTGCGAATGCCGCCACCAACGCGGACTTTCAATTTGTAACGCTTGCGGGCCTCGAGGCAGAGCTCGCGGGCGAGAATGTGGTTGTCGCCGGTGCCGATAGCCGCGTCGAGGTCGATTAGATGGAGCCAGGAATAGGATTTGAATTTTTCGAGGAGGCTGAAAACATCGGTGACCGCGAGTTCGCGCTTGCGGCCATGGACTAACTGGACGGCCTGGCCGCCTTGAAGATCGATGCAAGGGATCAGCATGGGAGGCGGACGTCGATGTTTTGCGCGCAGAGGAATTGCTTGAGTTCGCGGATGGATTGAACGTTGTCGTGGAAGATGGAAGCGGCTAGCGCGGCGTCGGCTGCGCCTTCGGAAAAGACTTGAGCGAAATGTTCGGGGAGTTTGGCGCCACCGGAAGCGATGACCGGGACGGAGACGGCGCGGGAGATCGCGGCGGTGAGAGGAACGTCGAAGCCGAACTGGGTGCCGTCGCGATCAACGGAGGTGAGGAGGATTTCGCCGGCGCCAGAAGCAACGCCCATCATGGCCCACAAAACTGCGTCGAGGTCGGCGGATTCACGTCCGCCGCGAACCATGACATCCCAGCGCATCGGGGAAAAGTTTGTTTTTCGGGGAGGCTCCTTGGAAGGATTGTTTCTTAGGGACGGGGCAGTGGTGAGCTTGGCGTCAATGGCGAGAACGACGGCTTGTGCGCCGAATTCGCGCGAGAGCTCGGAGATGAGCTCGGGCCGAGCGACGGCTTCAGTGTTGACGGTGACTTTGTCGGCCCCGGCGAGGATGACAGAGCGGGCGTCATCCAGCGTGCGAATGCCGCCGCCGGCAGTGAGGGGGATGGAGAGCTCGGCGGCGACGAGGCGAATGGTTTCGAGAAACGTGGGACGCCGGTCGCGGGACGCGGCGATGTCCAGGACGACGAGCTCGTCGGCGCCTTCCGCATTATAGCGGGCGGCGAGGGCGACGGGGTCGCCGGCGTCGCGGAGACCTACGAAATTTACGCCTTTAACGACGCGAGCGCCGTCGGTGTCGAGGCAGGGGATGATGCGATGGGCAAGGCTCACGGGTTGCTCCCAGGGCCGAAGCAAAAGCAGATTCCTCGCTTTGCTCGGAATGACAACTCTTGGATTGGCGCTTGCGAGACAGATCGAGGCATCGTCAGGAACCTGAGCAGACGGCTAGGAAGTTTTGGAGAAGACGCGCGCCGGCGTCACCGCTTTTTTCGGGATGGAACTGCACAGCGAAGATATTTTCTTTTTCGAGAACGGCGGCGAAATTCGCGCCGTAATTGCAGAAGGCCACGGCTTCGCCGTCGACGTTGGTGGCGGCGAAGGAATGAGCGAAATAGAAAAACGCGCTAGGAGAAATGAGTTCGAGAAGGCGGGAGGGGCGAGTGCGTTGCAGTTGATCCCAGCCCATGTGGGGGAGCTTGACGGTCGGAGGAAGAGAACGCACAGAGCCAGGAAGAAGCTTGAGGCCGGTGAGTTCAGGAGCTTCCTCGCTGGTGTCGTAAAGAGCTTGCAGACCCAAGCAGATTCCGAGGAAGGGAACGCCGCGACGGATGGAATCGAGGAGCGGGGCGCGAAGACTTTTTTGAACGAGGGCGCGGATTAATGCGGAATAGTGCCCGACGCCGGGAAGAATGATGGCTTCGGCGTTGGCGAGGTGTTCGGGTGAATTGGAACGCTGCGGCTCGGCGCCGAGGCGGCGAAGGGCACGCTCGACGCTGGTAACGTTGCCTGCGCCATAGTCGAGGATCATGATTTTCATAGCAGCCCTTTCGTGCTGGGAAGAACTCTGCGGAGGCGTTTGTCGCGGGAGACGGCAAAACGAAGAGCGCGCGCGAAGGCTTTGAACATGGCTTCGATTTGATGATGCGAGGAGCGGCCATACAATGCGCGGATATGGACGTTGGCGCGAGCGGCTTGCGCAAATCCTTGGAAGAAATCCTCGGTTAGTTCAGTCTGAAAATCGCCGACGTGTTTTGCGGAGATTTTGGCATGGACGACGCAGTGGGGGCGGCCGCTGAGGTCGACTGCGGCAGCGGCGAGCGTTTCGTCCATAGGCATCAGGAAATATCCAGCCCGGAGGATGCCAAGTTTGGTGGCGAGGGCCCTCTCGACGGCTTCGCCGAGAGCGATGCCGACGTCTTCGACGGTGTGATGTTGGTCGACATCGAGATCGCCTTTTGCCGCGATTTCGAGGTCGAAGGCGCCATGGCGCGCGATGAGTTCGAGCATGTGGTCGAAAAAACGGATGCCGGTCGAGATGCGGGATTTGCCGCGGCCGTCGAGATTGAGTTTCAGACGGATGTCGGTTTCGTTTGTCTTGCGGAGGATTGTGATTGTGCGCGGCATTTGTGGATTACCGGTAGCGCTTGATCAGTTTCAGCAAGCGCTCCATTTCCTTTTGTGTGCCGATGCTGACGCGCACGAGGCCAGAACCAATATCTTTCGCGCGATCGCGAAGCAGAACGCCTTCTCTCTGCAATTGCGAACACATTTCTGATCCACCAGGGCCGAAATTGGCAAGGAGAAAATTTCCCGCACTGGGATAAGTTTTCACACCGAGCTTGTGCAGCTCCTTTTCGAACCATGCGCGCGTACGCAGAATATTCTTCACGTAGAGTTTCATCGTCTTGGGATCGCCGACAGCAGCCTCGGCGGCGGCCAGCGCGGCCACGTTGACGGGAAAGGGAGCTGTAGCGCGACGAAGGATGGCGAGGGATTCGACGTTGGCGATGACGGCGCCGAGACGTAGGCCGGCGAGACCGGCAGCTTTGGAAAATGTCCGTGCCACGAAGAGCTGCGGATACTGATTGACCAGCGGGATCACGGTGAGGCCGGAAAACTCGGCGTAGGCTTCGTCGAGGACGACGGCAGTGTGTGTGGCGGCCTGCAGGATTTTCTCGATGGTTTCTTTTTGCAGAAGAGTGCCGGTGGGATTGTTGGGATTGCAGACGAAGAGGACGCGGGGTTTTG
Source organism: Candidatus Acidiferrum sp. (assembly GCA_049794595.1). GTDB lineage: Bacteria > Acidobacteriota > Terriglobia > Acidiferrales > UBA7541 > Acidiferrum. The sequence goes on along the minus strand of JBARCY010000298.1, from coordinate 5,425 downwards.
CGGCGAGAGATTGCAGGACGCCTTCCAGCGGAAATTCCATGTTGGCGCTATAGCGGTGGACTTCGAGTTTCGCGCCCGCGACTTCGCCCCAGTAGCGATACATGGGGAAAGTGGGCTCGCAGATGACGGCGGTGGTTCCCGCGTCAACGAATGCATCGAAGAAGAGGCGAAGAGCGTCGTCGCCGCCGTTGGTGAGTAGGAGTTCTTCGGGAGCGACGCCAAAATGACGGGCGAGACGGCAAGTGCCGCGCTCGTACTCGGGATACATGGAGAGAAGTTTCGGCGTAAGTTGTGCGAGCGCGCGCTGGACCTTCGGCGAACAGCCCGCAGTGTTTTCGTTGAAATCGAGGCGGAGCATGTCGGCGCGACCTTCGCCGGGCGGTTCGTAGGTGCGGCGGTCGAGGATGGCCTGGCGCGTTGGGAGCTGAGGCTTCATCGGCAAACCTCTTTCCGGTCGTTCAGGCGAACGTCGACGGCCTTGGCATGGGCTGGCAGTCCTTCGGCGTGGGCTAATTTTACCGCGTCGCTTGCTAGGCGCCGGAAGCCTGTGGAGTCGATATTTTGCACGCTGGTGCATTTCACAAAATCGGCGGCGGAGAGACCTCCGCGCATGCGCGTCCAGCCGCCGGTCGGCAAGACGTGATTGCTTCCGCTGATGTAGTCGCCGAGAGGCTGCGCGCCCCAAGGACCGAGAAAGATGGTACCTGCGGCGGAAATCCTTTTGAGCAGCGTTGACGGGTTTTCCGGAAGGCTGAGATGTTCTGGCGCGAAGCGGTTGGAAAAAGAGCAAGCGGATTCAAAGCTTGGCGCGAGCAAAATTGCACCTGTTTTGCGCATCGATATGTGAGCAGGATTGTTCGGAGGGAGACTCTTTAGCTGCAATTCGACTTCATTCTGGACGGCGCGGGCTAGCTTATGGCTTGGAGTCACAAGAAAGCTGCCCGCATCGGGAGCATGTTCGGCTTGGGCGAGAAGATCGGCGGCGATCCATTTCGGGTTGCCTTTTGCCGCGAGGACCATGGCTTCGGTCGGGCCTGCGGGAAGATCGATGGCGCAATCGCTGCTCACAAGCTGCTTGGCGGCGGTGACGAAGCGGTTGCCGGGGCCGAAGATTTTGTCGACGCGCGGAATGGATTTTGTGCCGTACGCGAGCGCGGCGATGGCTTGTGCGCCGCCGACGCGGGCGACACATGTTATGCCGAGCAAATTTGCGGCCGCGAGAAGTTCGGAGTTGGGCTTAGGGCAGACGACAGTGATGCGTTGCACGCCAGCGGCATGCGCGGGGGCGACAGTCATCAGCAGAGTTGAAACGAGGGCGAAGCGGCCGCCGGGGATGTAGCAGCCGATGGAATCGATGGGGCGGACGAATTGAGAGACGGTCACGCCTTCCTCAACTTTAAGAGACCACGGGAGCGGCAGTTGTTTTTCGGCGACGCGGCGGATATTTCGCTCCGCATGGCGAAGGGCAGACAGAAATTCTGCACTCACTTGTTTGCGCGCGGCGTTAATTTCGCCCTGCGAGATCCACACACCGCCGCGGCGAAGATCGACGCCGTCGAACTTTTTGGCGTAGTAGAAGAGAGCGACGTCACGGCGATTGCGAACGTCGGCGATGATTCTTGCGGCGATACGCTCGGCTTCGCGGTCGCGCTCGCGGCGCGAGCGGAGGAGTTTTTTTTCGATGGTGGCTGTGAGTTTCAGGATGCGCATCAGAGCACGATCTTATTCAGGGGATATTCGACGATGCCTTGGGCTTTGGCGGCTTTGAGCTTCGGCAAGATTTGGCGAACCACAGCTTCTTCGACGATGGTATTGATGGCCACCCAATCCGGATCGCTGAGAGCAGAGATGGTGGGTTTTTTGAGAGCGGGCAAAACGCCAAGAACCGCAGCGAGATCGTCGCGGTGCACGTTCAGGAGCAGGCCGACTTTGCTGGCAGCGGCAATCGCGCCTAGCAACATGAGTATGAGGTTTTCTGCTTTCTCACGCTTCCACAGATCGGCAGTGGCTGCGCGATTCATGATGAAAACGGTGGCGGATTCGAGAACAGTATCGACGATGCGAAGGCGATTGGCGCGCAACGACGAGCCGGTTTCCGTGACTTCGACGATGGCGTCGGCAAGCTGAGGGACTTTGACTTCGGTGGCGCCCCAGGAAAATTCAACGCGGGCTTTGACACCGTGACGGGCAAGATATTTTTCCGTGATTTGAACGACTTCCGTGGCGATAGTCTTGCCTTCGAGGTCGCGAACATCGCGCATCGCCGAATCCTCGGGAACGGCGAGAACCCAGCGAACGCGCGCGAGACGCTGTTTGGCGTAGACGAGTTCGGAAAGTTCGTCGACGGCGGCGCCTGTCTCGACGACCCAATCGTGGCCGGTGATTCCGGCGTCGAGCGCGCCGGTTTCGACGTAGCGGGCCATTTCCTGCGCGCGAACCATGAGGCATTCGATTTCGGGATCGTCGATGGTGGGGACGTAACTTCGCGAGCTGATTGTGATTTTCCAGCCGGCGCGGGCGAAGAGGTCGAGCGTTGCGTCCTGGAGGCTGCCTTTGGGGATGCCGAGCTTGAGGCGGCTCATGCTTTGTTCTCCGTTTTCACGCGTTGTTCCTGGCCATAGACAGTTTCTGGCGCGAAGGTGCGCTCGCCGGTGATTTTGGCGGTGCCGTCCGCTTGCAGCGTGCGAAAAAAGCAACTGCGATAGCCTTCGTGGCAGACGCCGGGGCCGACGAGTTCGACGCGGACTAAAAGAGCATCAGCATCGCAATCGGCGCGAAGTTCGCGTACTTTGAGAACGTGACCGCTGGATTCACCTTTTTTCCAGAGTTTATTGCGCGAGCGGCTGAAGAAGACTGCCTCGCCGGAACGCTGCGTTTCGGCGAGCGAGGCAGAGTTCATGAAGCCGAGCATGAGGACGTCACCGGAGCGGTGATCTTGAATAATGGCGGGAACGAGGCCGCCGGCTTTGTCGAAGTCGATTTTAAGCTGCGTGCCGCTCATGGCGCTTGTCTCCTCCATGCCAGAAAACCAAAGACCAAGAATGACGTAAAAATAAAAACCCCGCTGGGGCATTCTGCGCCAGCGGGCCGATGAGTGCTTTGTGTCGCGAAACTCTATGCACACCTCATCGGGCGCGGCGTGTGGCCGTGATGATGATGATGGCGATGCGCCCGAGAGCTCATGATATGAAAATAAAGAAAATCGGGGCTGGTGTCAACGGCGGTTTTATTCCGCGGCAGATTCCGCATCATGAATTTTCACACCTGGGAGACGGACGAGAAAAGTTAGCTGCCACCGCCGGCGTTTTTGGGCCCAGCGGAGTTGAAGTTCATGGTCATTTTGAGATGGACGGCGACGCCAGTCTTGCCGTTTTCCAGCTTCTCGACGCGTACCACTTGTGCGACATACTCGCAGTTCATGGGATCGTGCGGCGAGGAATAGGGGAAAGTGACGAAAACGCGCATGCCGGGATAGTAGGAGTGGAGGCGGGTCGTGAAATAGATGCCCTCTTTAGAAGCATTTACACTGATGGGCAGGTCTTCGAAGTGGTCGTCGCGGGGCTCCGAGGGGCGCACGCGGACGGGGCGGGCAATTTTCGCTCTCCGGTTGACGCGGTTGTCGGTGAGAGTTTTAGCAGGCTTTTCAGGCATGGCCGTTTTCGCGCTAGAATCTTTAAGCTAGAACCTTAGTGTAGCGGAGTGCTTTTGCAATTTGGGCGAATCGTCAATCGGCTGCGGCGAATCTGATAACTGGAAGAAGCAACACGAAGGCCAAGTAATGAAGAGGAATGAGGAAGAGTGATGGAAGAGAAAATCCGCAAGGATGCAGCGGCCTGGAAGAAGCAACTCACGTCGAATCAATACTATGTGACCCGGCAGAAGGGAACCGAGCCGCCGTTCACGGGGGAATTTGAGGACACGGACACGCCTGGGGTATACAAGTGCGTCTGCTGCGGGCAGCCGTTGTTTCGTTCTGATACCAAATACCACTCGGGCTCCGGGTGGCCGAGTTTCTATGCGCCAGCAAACGAGGAAGCCGTGGAGACGGAAACCGACGCCAGCCATGGAATGACGCGCGTGGAAGCGAAGTGCAGCCGGTGCGATGCGCACCTAGGGCACGTTTTTGATGACGGGCCGCAGCCCACCGGAATGCGGTACTGCATCAACTCAGCGGCGTTGGAGCTGAACGAGGACTAAATAGCGCGGATCGAAACGCCAAAAAACGGAAGCGCCCCGGCGAACCGGGGCGCTATTGGTTGTGTTGGCACTCTCAGAAGAAATTCGAGAATTAAGCAGCTGGGCAAGTGCAGGCCACGAGCTCCGCGACAGGGTCGCTTTCGCGTTCCCACACACCAAGCAGCATTACCTTCGTCCCCGAAGGATACTTGAAAACGTAATAGATGCTCGAACGCCCTTCGACTTCAAAGAAGCCGGGCCGTCGCGGATCTGGCCGCGAAGGAGCACCGGACTGAAGCAGCATGCGCAATTCAGCAATCTGCTCCTGCGAATGGTTTCGCAGGTCTTCCACGAGGGGCGGGTGTTTCGTAATTGTCATGATCATGTTCCATCTCCGCCAAATACAGTGTATCGTTCGCCTCATAGGTTAAGACGAAAAAGCGCTGGAAAAGTTTCATGGGCAGCAACAACTTTTGGGGAATGTTGCGGGGGAAGTAGAGCTGGCAGCAGAAGGAACCGCGGATTTCCTTGAATTTGTGGTTAAAAGTCTGCCTTTTGAGGTGGTCCAAATTGGTCCCATCAAGTCTCACGCCCGCTCAAGAGACCGCTGGCGGAAAGTGCGCTCAGGGCTAGGATTGCTTGCAGCGGTGGTCTGTTTGCCGCTTTGCCTAACCTTGTTGTATTGGATGTGACGTTAGTATTGATGGCAGTACTTGCGCGAGTGGCGCTTCCCTGAGATAGTGTTCTGAGTGACCGACGAACTGAGATGGGGATGGCCTCTGTGACCAAAACTTTGACCAAAAAATCCCAAACCAAAGAAAAGACTAATTTCAACAAGGACAAGCGACGCAAGCATCATCACTTTCTCGTGACGGTTTTTTACGCTGACGGCGAGAAGTTTGGCCGCGTCTACACCGATAAAGATAAAGCGGATCGCTTCGCCGACCGGCAGAAGCGATCGCCGGTGGTGAAGTCCGCGCGCGTTACGATGGTATCCTGAAGCGGGAATTCAGGATGGCGTCGTTGTCGAATACAAAGCCACGGGAGGCTTGTCGCTGTCGTGCGGGCATGTTATAAAAAGAACTGTCGTTGAGCGGCCTTAGTATAGTGGTAGTACGGAACCTTGCCAAGGTTCAGGTGTCGGTTCGATTCCGATAGGCCGCTCCATTCCCTTTATCCTCGAACACATTTTGTTTTAGACGCGGCGCCTCGGCAAGTAGTCTTGAGGATTTATCCCCTCTTTCCCTTC
>JBARCY010000297.1:0-2404 GCA_049794595.1 Candidatus Acidiferrum sp. | reverse complement strand
ATCGACTACAACGGAAGACTTTGCATGGTTTCGGCGGGCACAGCCTACAAGCTGGCATTCGGAGTGGACCGGAGCCCCCTGCCATGGTCGGACATTCTCAAGGCGCAAGTAGTTCTCTTGGCAGGGGCAAATGTCGCGGAATGTGCGCCGATCACGACAGACTATTTGTGGCGCTGTCGCGACGCGGGAGGAAAGCTCATCATCGTCGATCCCCGTATAACACCGATCTGCCGCAATGCGGACATGTATCTTCCGGTGCGGCCCGGGACGGACATGGCCCTGTACATGGGTTTGCTCCACGTCATTCTGCGCGACAAGCTGGAACGGCGTGATTTTATTTCTAAGTACACGACCGGATTCGAACAAGTCGCCGAGTCGGTTCGTGCGTGGGACCCGCGCACCGCCGGCGAAAAAACAGGAGTGCCGCCCGAAGCCATTGAACGCGCAGCACGACTGTTTGCCAAGGCCGATCGCGCCATTGTGTTGCATGCGCGGGGCGTCGAGCATCAGTCCAAAGGCGTTGAAAACTGCTTGGCCCTGATTAACCTATGTTTAGCAACGGGCAATCTGGGGCGCGAAGGTGCGGGCTGCGCCATGATCACCGGGCAAGGAAACGGCCAGGGGGGGCGCGAGCACGGTCAGAAGTGTGACCAACTTCCCGGACAGCGTTCCATTAGCGATCCCGAAGCGCGCGCGCATACCGCGAAAGTCTGGGGAATCACACCTGAAGAAATTCCACAAGCGGGCTACTCCGCCGTGGAAATCATGGAAGCAATCCACCGTGGGGAAATCAAAGCTCTGCTCTCCTGTTGCTTCAATCCACTCGTCTCGCTTCCCGATTCCAAGTTCACTCAGGAAGCTCTGGAAAAGCTGGAATTCTTCGGCGTCGTGGATTTCTTCATGTCCGAAACCGCGCACCACGCTGACGTGGTTCTCGCGGGGAGTCTGCAGGAAGAAGAGGAAGGAATCGGCTGCACGAACGAAGGGCGCGTGATTCATATTCAGAAAGCCGTGGACCCGCCGGGAAACGCCAAGGGCGATAGTTGGATCTACGTCGAACTCGCCAAACGTCTTGGCAAGGAAAAGTATTTCCCCTACAACTCCACGAGAGAGATTTACGAAGAGTTGCGCGAGGCTTCTCGCGGGGGACACGCCGACTATTTCGGCATCACCTACGAGAAGATCGATAAGAACATGGGGATTTTTTGGCCATGTCCGACGCTCGAACACCCCGGCACGCCACGGCTCTTCGAGGATGGCCGCTCGTTCCATCCGGACGGCAAACACCATTTCCTCGTTACAGAATGGCGCGAGAGCGGCGACCCGGTATCAGCGGAGTTTCCGATCTATCTGACGACCGGCCGCGTGGTCAGCCAATATCTGTCTGGAACGCAGACACGCCGTATCGGCGCGCTCCTCGATCAATATCCCAATCCACGCCTTGAAATCCATCCGCGTCTCGCGGACCAATACCAAATCAATGATGGAGATTGGGTAACGATCACCTCACGCCGGAATGAAATCACTCTGCAGGCGATGGTCGTCAAGACCATCCGCCCAGATACGGTGTTCATTCCCTATCATTGGGCTGGCAAGCGCAGCGCCAACAAACTGACCCACCGCACTCTCGACCCCCGCAGCAAAATTCCAGAGTTTAAGGTATCGGCTTGCCAGTTGCGAAAAGCGGACGGCCCCCCAGATTGGGCGATCTCCGGCACGGAAATCGGATTGGGAAAAGGAGCGGATAAAGCGAATGAACGGCTACGAATTTTACGTTGATCCCTCGCGTTGCATCGGTTGCCAGTCCTGCGTGAATGCCTGCGAGGAGTGCGAAACCCATCGGGGCCATTCGATGATCAATTTCGACTTCATCGACCGGCAAGGAACCACCGCAACCGCCGCCTACGTCTGCTGGCATTGCGAAGAGCCCACCTGCGCCATGGTCTGCCCCGCCGATGCAATCAAGAAGGGCGACGATGGCATCGTGCAATCGTCATTGAAGCCACGCTGCATCGGTTGCTCGAACTGCGTTCTTGCCTGTCCTTTCGGCATTCCAAAGATTTTTCCTGAGTACGAGCAGATGATGAAATGCGACATGTGCTACGACCGGACATCGGTCGGGAAAAAGCCGATGTGTGCCACGGTCTGTCCCAGCCAGGCGTTGTCTTACGTACGGTCGGACGAAATTGCCAAGCGGCGGGAAAAGCCGACGAACGTCTTTCAATTCGGGAACCAGAAGATCATCACGAAGGTATACATGATGGTTCCGGCCGAGACCGATGCCGTTTCGCTGGACGTTTTGGATTACATGTGGGAGGAGTCGTATGTCTCTTTTTCGCAGCCCCAATGAGGAGCCTCTCTGGAAAGATGAGTTCTCGGTTTTTACGAGTGACGAGCGCTACGT
>JBARCY010000296.1:0-5611 GCA_049794595.1 Candidatus Acidiferrum sp. | reverse complement strand
GGCAGATGTGAATCAAGAAAGGGATAAGCGGCGGCTGGTCCACATAGCCCCAGGCCAGGTGATTGCCGCACGCCATGTAGTCGAATTCATCCCGGAAGTAGTCATAGCGGTTGTTGAAATACCAATGAAACGCCAGCTTCGCCAAGGCTATGACAACTACGACGAACATACCATTCGCAAAAAATGAATGCTTTTCAGAGGAAGATCCGGATTCTCGAAGGGAAGTCTCCGTCATTTGCGCTTTGCTAGAGGCATCTTGCTCACCATGATGGCTCCTCTCTCCCACGTCCGCGGGACAGATTATGCCTCATACCCGTCTGCCATCCAAAGGGCAGAACACAGCTTGCGGAAGGGGAGAAATGGAGAGAACTGACGGGTTGCAGAAGCGTCTCGCGCCTTTAATTTAAGCAGCAAGTCGCAACGCAAGTAGTTAAGAACGTCGGTGACGACCCATCGTCGAAATCGAGCTGGCTATCGTGAGGGAAACCAGAGCGACGATCGCAAATGTGAGAATCACTACAACCAAGGGAGGCCCCCTTCTGGAACGCACTCTAGAAAAGCAAGGGGGCTTCCAAACTCAACTTCTCTCTTTTCAATTAGATGCGCTCGGAGTCGGCAAGATTCTGCCGCCAGAAGAGGACAACTGTCGCTCAGAAAGGACATTTTTGCCGGTAATAGTACTTAGGCTGTACTTGGCCAATAAAATCCCGAATTCCCCGCCAGCGTGCCCGGCAACATACCTCATCCGCTCTCTGACTATGCCTTGCTCAGCCGGATTGACCCGTCTCCCGTATGAATCGTCAATGACTGTCCCCCACCATTCATCTTCCCGTGCAGTTGCGAGGTACTGAACGTGCCCTCCACCGTAACCGGCAGTCCCACGCTGATGTGCCCGTCGCCCGTGCTGGCATCAATGTTGGCCTGGATATCCCCGGGAAGGGAAAGATCCACGCTGCCATCACCCGTCTTGATGCTCCAACTCGAAGCAATCTTCGACCCTGGCATCACGTGCGTGTCCACGCTGCCATCTCCACTCCGGATATTCAGCCCGTCGAACCTTCCCGCCACTCTCACATGCCCGTCTCCGCTATCCGCGTCCAGCGTGCCGTCCAACTCTCGCGCCTCAATCGACCCATCCCCGGTGTGCAACCTTATGCTGCCCTTAAGCGTATCCACGGTAATGCTGCCGTCGTTTGTATGCAGATCGATGGTGCCCGTTAAGGTATTTGCTCTGACCGCTCCATCTCCCGTATAAACGCTTACTTTCCCATGGATGGAGTTCGCCTCGACCGACCCATCGCCCGTATGCGCGTCCAGATCAGCCTCTTGCGGCATCAGAACATCGATGTGCAGCCGGCGCCCGTGCCCGCCCCACGAAAATCCCCAGTGGCTGGTCGTGCGCGCAATCAGCTCCACCGTGTCGCCCTCCTGCTTCGATTCGATGTGTAGGTTGCTGTTCAGCTCATAACCCTCATATTCGACATGGAATTGCACGGTCTTGGAATCGCCCGTGGTCACCCGCACACTGCCATCATTCGTGTCGACGTGCACATTGGCGCGCCCCGAAACGGTGTAGTTCTTGTTCCAGTCAGTGGCACTAGCGCGCGGCGCCAAAGCCACCGCAGCCAGCAGGCCAGCGCAGGCAATCCCCAGGCGAAGGGCGGCGGTGCGGTTTTGTAGCAGTCTCATGGCTCAAAGCCTCCGTAAATTCGCGTTCTAGGACGTTCTAAGATCGGTACGACATCCGGGGGCAAAATGTTCCCTAATCCTGTGTGGGGTCGTCGTCCCCTACAAAGCTAGCAGACGTTTGTTCCCCGGCAAACGTCAGGGCACTCATCCTGTGGGAGCTTCATCAACCTTGCAGAAGGGAATCACTGGACCAGCCGCTCAGTTGTGTGCGGCACGCTTGTTCCGGCTGGAAGATGTCGGACGACGGGCTCCCGGTTTCGCGCGCAACGCCGCCAAGAACTGCTCCGTGGGCAGGGTATTGATCACGTCATGCTTTTCGAGCCATCCGCGGCGCGCCATCGTCACTCCGTGCCGGATCAGCGTCAGACTCCCCGCATTGTGCGAGTCCGTCGAAATAACTACCTTCACCCCGCGCTCCTTGCACATCCTCAAATACACATCCTTCAAATCCAGCCGGTCCGGATACGAGTTGCACTCCATCGCCACGCCATGTTTTGCGCAAGCCTCCAGGATCTTCTCCATGTCGTAGTCTATCGGAGCGCGCCGCAGGAGCACCCGCCCGGTCGGATGCCCGATGATCTGGGCGTAGGGATTCTCGATAGCTGCCAGCATCCGTTCGGTCATGGCGGAGCGTTCCAAATTGAAGTACGAGTGGATCGAGCACACCACCACGTCCAATTGCGACAGCAGTTCGTCCGAATAATCCAGCGAGCCGTCTTTCAAGATGTCGACTTCCGCCCCTGCCAGCACCCGAATCCCCAACCCTTTATCGCTCGCCTCGTGAATCTTTTTGATGTGCGCCGCCATGCGTTTTTCATCCAGGCCGTTGGCCACCGTGACGGCCTTCGAGTGGTCCGTAATCGCGATGTATTGGTGCCCGAGCTTGCGCGCTGCCTCCGCCATCTCCTCGATGGAGTTCTTTCCATCGCTGGCCGTGCTGTGCATTTGCAAGTCGCCCTTGATGTCTTTCAATTCAATCAAGTGCGGCAGTTTGTGCGCCTCGGCAGCCGCGATTTCGCCGGTATTCTCGCGCAGCTCCGGTGGAACGTAATCCATCTTCAGCTTCGCGTAAATCTCTTCTTCCGTTCGCCGTGCAACCGCCCTTTCTCCCTTGAGCGTCGCCAGCGCGTATTCGTTCAGGGTGAGACCCATATCGTTCGCGCGCCCGCGCAGCGCCACGTTGTGTTCCTTCGACCCCGTAAAGTAGAGCAGCGCCGCTCCAAAGCTTTCCTTTTCAAGCAGCCGCACGTCCACCTGCAATCCATTCTGCAAAGTGAAGCTGACTTTGTTCTCCCCATGCGCCAATGTCTGGTCGATGCCCGGAAATTCCAGAATGTGCTTGGCCAGCGCATCCACTTGCTTCTGCGAAGTATGCCCATCCCCAAGCGTCAGCAGCAAATCCAAATCGCCCACCGTCTCTTTACCCCGCCGCAGCGACCCCGCAGGCGTCACGCTTTCCGCGGCCTTGCCGGCTTTCTTGATATGAGCAATGATCGCCGCGGCCGCATCTTCCGCCGCGTCAATATGGAAACGCCCCGAAGATTTCTTGAACACCTCGATGGCTTTCAGAATGTTTTGTTCGCTCTTTTCGCCAAAACCCGGCAGGTCGCGCAGTTTGCCTTCCTTAGCGATCTTCTCCACATCCGCAACGGTCCCCGCCTTGAAGTTCGACCACAGAAACGCCACTTTCTTCGGTCCCAGCGATTGCAGTTGCAGCAAATCCAGAATCGTCGCCGGATATTTCTTCAACAGTTTTTTGCGAAGCGAATAATCGCTAGTCTTAACGATTTCCTGAAGGTGCTCCACCATCCGCTCGCCAATCCCCGGCAACTCCTCCAGCTTCTCCGGCTGCGTCACGAGCTGCTCGATCGATTCCGGCAACCCATCGATCAACTCCGCCGCCTTTTCATAGCTGCGGTACCGGCCAATAATGGCCCCGTCAATTTCCAGCAAATGCGCCGTCTCGCGCAAAATCCGTGCAATCTGTTTGTTGTCCATGCTAGGGATTATAAAGCGAGAATCCGGGGAAGAACACAGGTGGAAGCTTCGAGTAGCAAATCATTGTCCGGTAGCGTTTACCAGGTACCACAGACGATTTGGCGGATTGGATCCTCTGCGGCTTCAACAAACTTGCGCGAACGGTTGGGTCACGGTACGCTTTCTCTCGGTGCTGATGGGGGGTGGACGATGGTCTCCTCGAGACGATTTCTTGTCCCATTGGCCCTTGCCTGTGCGATCCTGCTGTGTCCTCCGCTCGTGGCAGCCCAGGAAGCCGGTTCCCAACAATCAAACGAGAACAGAAGCGCGAGCCTGATGGTTCGCAGGTTTGCACTGCATTACAACGGCTCATTCAAAAGAGTCTCACCTGATGAAATAGCGCACCGGCTAACGCAGAAGGGGCTCCTTCCCCTCGTGGAAAAACCTTATGATCAAGCGAAGTTGGACTTAATCAAAAAAGAAATCAAAAAGATATACAAAGAGAAAGGGATAACGGTTGATGCAGAAAGTGTTCTGAACTCAACAAGCAGTCCGCGATACGTTGAAGTATTCATCGAAGTTTATAAGCAATAGGTGATTCTTGGGATTTCTGATGGTCGAAAGTGCCGCGTTCTTAGACACCTGCCCAAATCAGGTCACCGAGTTCTGGGGTATCACCATTTCAGTTCTTCGGTAACAGCGCAAACCGTCCAAATGTCTCGACGGTTTGCTTCGAATACTTCCTCGACCGCGTTTTCGGATTGCCGATTAACTGCCCAGCGATCAGCCGATTCTGTGATTGTGGATGTTATATCGATTTTTCAGCAACGACCTTTAGCGTCGTGGCTCTTGTGGGAGAAAGGTATTGCCGCACGGCGCTTTCTTCACGCGTTTCGTATTCAGGTAAATGGAGTAGCAATGATTTTTTTCATCTCGGACGAGCAGACAGGCCCCAGCGATCCTCAAGTCGCTAATAAACAACCACTGGTTGTCCTCTTCACCCCGCCAGAACTTGATTCGAGTGTGAAACACCTTCACCTTCCACAATGATTTTCCGCTTGCCTCATCGGTTGCCACCACGTAGCTATCTTTGCCGTCGCCCTCGGCTGAATACCGAATACCATCGGCAACAATCGGTGCAACCGGTTTGGGTGGCACGCGTTTCGCTGTCGCACAGGTCGAACTGAACAAGCAAAGAAGGACAATCCCGAATCGGTTCCATTTCATGTCAGATATTATGAACCAAACACGAACCGCTTTTTGATTCACTTGGACATTAAGTTGTGCGAATCGGAAACTGAGACACGGCCAGGCTCCAAGCATCGCTGACACGCCAGAAACCGAATCTCCCGGAATCAAGCATTGCCAGCGCCCGCTGTGCGATAAACTCTCTGAGGAAGCGATGCACAGATTGCTTGCATAGCGATCCGCGCAGCCCAGCTTACGTTGTCGGAGGGCAGAGTGCGTTTTTCGGTGATTACAATTCTTCTATCGCTGTTGTTCGTCCAAGTTTGTTCCGCGCAAGCGCAAGAGCCGGCGCAAGGTTCAGCCACGTCCGAGAAGGTCATCATCGATACCGACATCGGCGACGACATCGATGATGCCTTCGCGATCGCCCTTGCCCTCAAGAGTCCCGAGCTTGAAATTCTCGGCATCTCCACCACCTTCGGCGACACCGAAGCCCGCGCCAAAATCGTCGATCGCATCCTCGGCGAAGTCGGTCGCACCGACATTCCCGTCCTCGCTGGCACTCCGACGCAAACCAGCAATCCCATGACCCAGCGCCTCTACGGCGAAGGCGGCCATTTCGCCAAATCCTCTCACCCGAACTCCGTAGACTTCATTCTCGACCAAATCCGCCGCTACCCCGGCCAAATCACCCTAATCGCCATTGGCCCGCTGATGAACGTCGGCGCCATTATCGACAAAGACCCGCAAACCTTCC
>JBARCY010000295.1:0-2855 GCA_049794595.1 Candidatus Acidiferrum sp. | reverse complement strand
GCGCCGCCGCGAACAAAAGCACATGCGCATCCATTTGCACCGCACCGATCGGCGTAACCGCGCCGGCCGCGCCTAGCTGCGCGGGCATCAGAGTCGCAATAGTTCCGCGGCTCCACGACGCAATCATCACTCCAAGACCTCCTCCCAAGCACGCAAGAAGAAGACTTTCGGTGAGCATCTGAAGGATAAGCCGGCGCCTTCCCGCCCCAAGTGCCCGCCGAATAGCAATTTCGCGCTGCCGTGTGGTCCCGCGCGCCAGGAGCATGCTTGCCACGTTCGCACACGCGATCAGCACCACCAGAGTTACGCCGCCGAGCAGGATCAGCAGGAGCGATCGCACGTTCGAGACCATCACTTCTTTCAGCGGCACAATGCTGATGAGTATTCCGTTCGACGCCCCGTTATGCGCCAGCCGCATCGCCTCGGCGAAGCGCGCGACATCCGCCCGCGCGGCATCTAGCTTTATGCCCCGCGACATCCGCGCGATCACTCCGACGTCGGTGTTCCTGCAGTCTCCGACAAGCGCGTGCGGTATCCAAAAATCAGATTCGTTCGGAAACTGAAAGGCCGCCGGCATCACTCCAATTACCGTATACTTTTTCCCTGCGAGTGTTATGGACTTGCCCGCGATGCTGGAATCTGACCCGAATCGCTCCGCCCATACTCTGCGGCTCAATAACACCGCCGGCGCGCCGGTTTTTTCTTCATCCGCTGAAAAGATTCGGCCTAGGGCGGGTCCTACGCCAAGCGTCGAGAAAAAACTCTCAGTAGTTTCAGCGCCTTTGAGTTGTTCCGGATCGCCAAGCCCCGTCAGATTGGCAGTCTCCTGGTCGAAAGCAGCGATGTTCGAAAATGCTTTGTTCTGCTTTTCCCACAGGATGTAATCGGGGTCGCAAAGCTGCCCCGGCCCCGAGTAATTGAATGCCGGGATAGTCGTCCATAGCTGCACCAACTGGTCGGCATTTCGGTACGGGAGAGGCCGCAATAAAATGGCGTTCACTACAGCGAACATTGCGGTATTTGCTCCGATGCCTAGCGCGAGGGTCAGCACCGCTATTGCAGTAAAACCAGGATTTTTGCGGAGCATACGCAAGCCGAAGCGAATATCTGCCAGCAACTGCTCGAGCCAGACAACGCTCCACACTTCCCGCGTCTCTTCCTTCACGCGCGTGACGTTGCCGAACTTTCGCATCGCCGCGTAGCGCGCTTCTTCGGGCGACATCCCGCGCTCGATGTTGTCCTGCGTCTCGCGCGCGATGTGCTCGCGAATGTCTTCATCGAGCTCTTCGAGCATGCGCTTGCGGTGCTCTTTGGTAGACATCCTAGGTGAAACTACGCCGCTCCCAGTAGAATGTCAAGGGGAGTTCCAGGCACGGACTTTTCAGCGCGGAGGCCGGCAAGTTGGTTCAGCCTTGCTTGCTCTCGTTTGCATCGGCACCTTTGGCGGACCATGCCTTTTCGGAAATGTAATAAGGCGAGGACACGGTGAAAATGCGTTCGTTGCCGCGCACGAGCAGCGTCCATTCCAGCAGCCGGCCGCGCTGATTGTGCAGAAAATATTCGTACCAGTGGTCTTCCACAAGTTCGGGAATGACGACCACGATGCGCCGGTCCGGATGTTTTTCCGAAAGATCGAGAATGTATTGCACCAGCGGAATAATGATGAACCTGTACGGCGAGGGAAGAGTTACGAACTGCGGCGGCTCGGCGCCGGTTTTGCGAAAGGGCTGTTCCACATAGCGCGCCCAATCATCGTGCAACAGCTCGGAATGCTCCCCTGGTTCGACGTGAATGGCGACGATCTCCGGCGAGAGCCGCGAAGCGAATTCCAATGCCTGCTTGCAAACGCGGCTCCACCGATCGATGGGCACAACCACGATGGGCGGCCGCCCGTGTTCCGCGGGAGTCACCGCGTCGCTCGTGGTGGTGGCGACCAGGACCGCGTGATAGTGGCGGCGCACTCGGTGAAAGAAAAATATCAGCAATGGAATGAAGAGCAGCGTGATCCAGGCGCCCTCGACGAATTTTGCAACCAGCACCACAACGACTGTGATACCCGTGACGAACCCGCCCAACCCGTTGACCATCGCGCTCTTCACCCAATGGGGACCGCGATTTTTTCGCCAATGCACGACCATGCCGAATTGCGACAACGTGAAAGCCAGGAACGCGCCCACGGCGTACAAGGGGATGAGTCTGTCCGTGACGCCTCCGAAGACGATTAGAAGAACACCCGTCAAGACTCCCAAAACGACGATTCCGTACGTATACACGAGCCGGCGTCCGCGATAACCGAAGGCGTGCGGTAAATAATTGTTTTGCGAGATGGCCTTGCAAAGACGGGGAAAGTCAGCGAACGCCGTGTTGGCGGAAAGCGAAAGCACCAGCAAAATCGACGCGATCGTTATGTAATAGAAAATTCCCTTGCCGAAGACGGCCGCGATCAGCATGGAAAGCAAGCTCTGATAACCGGACTTGCCGGGGTCCGTCGCCGCAATGCCGTAGATTTTCACGAGATAGGAAATTCCGGCGAGCAACAGCGCCAGCAAAAAAATAATAATCGTCAAGGTGCGCTGCGCGTTCTTCACGCCCGGTTCGCGAAACGCTTTCACGCCGTTGCTGACGGCCTCGACGCCCGTCAGCGCCGTGCACCCGCTCGAGAATACTTTCAACAGCAGCCAAAAGCTGACCACGGCCGTCACGGGCGGCGCCGCAGGCAACGCCGCAACCGGCGTCGGGTGGCCACCACTGAGCGCCGCGCTCACTAATCCGCCGATAATCGTAATCAGCAGCGTCCCGACGAAGAGATACGTCGGCACCATGAAAACGACTCCGGCTTCGCGCACGCCTCGAAG
>JBARCY010000294.1:0-13268 GCA_049794595.1 Candidatus Acidiferrum sp. | reverse complement strand
TAGTTTTCTTTTCCGTCGACGTACGTCGCCGTAGGACCCAGCAGAAACGTTCCCCACAACGTCTTCGTGAAGTGCACGCCAAGACTGAGCCCATCGTGGTGCGGGAGCGGATAGACGAGGTCGTTGATCAAGGAAGCTCGCGGCCCGCGTACCTCGCAATACTCACCGCGCACCGGATAAATCTTCCACGATTTGTTTCCCAGCAGCCCCGCCACTTCATCTGCGTAGAGTCCCGCCGCATTGATCACGCAACGCGCTTCAATCGTTT
Organism: Candidatus Acidiferrum sp.; assembly: GCA_049794595.1. Lineage (GTDB taxonomy): Bacteria > Acidobacteriota > Terriglobia > Acidiferrales > UBA7541 > Acidiferrum. The sequence goes on along the minus strand of JBARCY010000294.1, from coordinate 13,000 downwards.
CGTTCTGCAGATCTTCTTCGTCGCCGATGCGCAGACCAACACGAATCGCGCCCGCGACCGGTTCCAGCGAAACCACCCGCGCACGCGTAACGATCTCGGCGCCCTGTCCCGCGGCCACGCGGGCATACGCGTGTACAAGATCCTCCGAGGAGACAATCCCAGTGGATGGCACCTCAATCGCCGCAGCCCCCGTAATATGCGGCTCGCGCTTGCGAATCTCCGCCGGTCCGATCAGCCGCAGCCCTTCCACGCCGTTGTCTTCGCCTTTTTTCTTGAGTGCGGCAAGGTCCGCTTCTTCGTGCGCATTGGCCGCCACCACAATCTTTCCCGTATGGCGAAACGGCACGTTGTGCTTCTTGCAGAATTCATACGTGAGCCGGTTGCCTTCGACACAATGCCGCGCCTTCAGCGAATTTGTCGGATAGTAGATCCCGGAATGAATGACGCCGCTGTTGCGAGAACTCGTCGCCATGCCGACCTTTGGATTTTGTTCGACAAGGAATACGTCTTGCCAGCGCGCGGAAACAGCGCGCGCAATGGCGCAGCCGATCACGCCTCCGCCGATGATCAGAATATTAGCTTGGTCCATGAATCTATTTTATCTGTGCGCGCTAGTTGTGGATATTGATTTCATCGAAGAACGCCTTGCACTCGGCAAGGCGCGCCTGTGTTCCGTCATGAACCGCGTAAACCGCGTTCTTTTTTTCTTCGTAATGGTTGCGCCACAGCGAAGCCGCGCCATGCGCTCCGTCTTTATTCAGCGCATAAAAGAAAATATGAAACGTCGAAAGCTTTTTTTTGTCGTTGTTGTAATTGTGCGCCACGCGCGTCAGCGCCTCGAGACAGGCTTCTTCGGGTGATTTCCCGCGCCGCATCATTTCCACGATGGTGTGCCCGCCCGCAATCTTAATGTTTTCCTCGCCCTTTCCGGTCGAGCCCGCCGCGCCCACTTCATTATCCACAAAACATCCCGCCCCGATGATCGGCGAGTCGCCCACGCGCCCCGGAATTTTCCACGCCAATCCCGCCGTCGTCGTGGTCGCGGAAATATCTCCTTTTTCATTCACGGCCATGCACGGAATCGTCCCCGTCGGCGGATGCGCAATGACGCGCTCCGCATAAGCAATCGCTTCTTGATCGTCGCCAAAAATCGCCGAGAGCTGCTCCTTCCATTCCGGGCTATCGATCCCTGGCCGCCAGTTCGCCGAAGAAGAGGCCTTCCACGCCAGCCACAGTTTTCGCGAATGCTCAGTGAGCATATTGATGTCCTCGAACCCTTCTTCCACCGCAAACCGATGCGCGCCCTCTCCCACGATCATCACGTGATTCGTTTTCTCCATCACGGTCTGCGCCAGCCGCGCCGCGTTCTTGATCCGCCGCAGCGCGGCCACGGACCCAGCGCGGTGCGTAGGCCCGTGCATTACGCAAGCGTCCAGCTCCACTTCGCCTTCTTCATTTGGCAATCCGCCGTAACCCACGGAATCGTCGTTCGGGTCGTCCTCCACAACGGTTACAGCCGCGACGACGGCGTCGAGCGTGTCGCCGCCCTTCTTCAAAATGTCCATGCCTTTATCCAGTGCGTGCAACCCGTTGGCGCTCGAAATGATAATCGGCCGCGTTCCCTGCGCGGCCGCAGGGAGCGGCGCAACGGCGCCCGAAGACGAAAGCCCACCCGCTCCGGCCAGAACCGGCCGTGCAAAAAGTTTGCCCGCGCTCGCGGCAAAGCTACTTGCCAGCGAAGCCAAAAAGAATTTGCGCCGTGACCAAATTTCCATGGAATCCCTCCTGAAAGTGCGTGGAGAATATACAAGCCGAAGCGCGAGATTGGAAGTTATAGGGTTAGCCTTCTGAGGCTAACCGCTTCCCTCCGACAGATTCAAACGAAACGATCACAAAGGGTTTGCCACCTGGTTCTTCCGCCACAACCGAAATCCACCTAAGAAAGCATTGTCGTTGCTCCCCAGTCGCGAACCCGCGGGCAGTTCCTTCAATTTCTTGCAGTTTCCTCCCCCCAGCACCACATAATCCGCGTCCAGCGCAGTCTTCAGTTTCTTGGTGACTTTGGCCACATACCGGCGCCATTTTTTCTTCCCCATTCGTTCAAGTCCGCGCAACCCCAGATAGTCTTCATAGCTCTTGCCGTGTTTATACGCCAAATGCGCCAGTTCCATCGGCTGCAAGATTCCGTCAACGATCATCGCCGACCCCAGTCCCGTGCCCAAGCCAAGAAAAAGCATCCGCCCGCCTTTATAGCTTCCCAACGCTTGCATGGCTGCATCGTTCAGGACTTTTATGGGACACCCAAATGCTTTTCGAAAATCGAATCCCACCCAGCCGCCGCCCAAATTGTGCGGCTCGCGCAGCGGATGCCCATTGATGATCGGCCCAGGATAGCCGAGCGAAATAAAGTCGAACTCCCAATCAGCCACAGCCTTCTTCACCAGCCGCACCATTTTGCGTGGCGTCATCGTCGGGCCGGACGGATATTTTCGCGGCTCCTTTTGACCCGTCGCCAGCATCTTCACGTGTGTGCCGCCGACGTCGATCACCAGAACTTTCGGAGTTTTTGCCTTTTCTGCCGCTTTCATTGCCCCTCCTCTAAGGCACAGCCTTGTGCCGGCTCTAGTTCGAGGCCCCGAGAATTTTAGAGGGAAGCGCCGATTCAGCGAAGCAAATTCGCACGCTAATGCGCTGTCACACGCACTATACGGCAAGCGAAGTTGTTCGTATGGGGTAGGAACTGTTCATCGTGGCTGATAGAGCCATGCCACAGAGGTCGCAGGAAGATTTCCTCCAGTTTCCGCGTAGCCCCCGGTGATTAGTGCCTTGCCGCCGGGGAGCGAAACTACGGAAGCGAAAAAGCGTGCGGCTCCCAACGATCCGGGAACTTTGGTGAACAAGCCGCTGGCTTCATCATACAGCTCCGCGAACGGCCCGCCTCCCGCGACGAGCACTTTGCCATTGGGAAGCAGCGCCACCGCAGCGGGTAATTTGAAGCGCGGCGTACTCATCGCGCCGGTGCCCCGGAACGTTCCGGAAGCAGGATCGTAAATTTCCGCGCTCGCATACTCGCCATGCCAGTCGTGGTTATCGGAACCGCCCACGATTAGAACCTTTCCGCTGAGAAGCAGAATCGTCGCGTGTTTGTGACGGCCCACGCTCATGTCTCCGGTTAAGATAAATTTGCCGGCAGCGGGATCGTAAATTTCTGCGGATCGATAAACGTTTTGCGATGGATAATGGCCGGAACCTCCGCCCACAATCAAAACTCTGCCATCTTCCAGCGCCGTCGCGGTATGCGCCCCACGCGGCGCGACCATGCTGCCGGTTAACGTAAACTTTCCAGTCGCAGGGTCGTAAATTTCGGCGCTCGCGAGGGCATTTTCCTCGCGATCCTCGCCGCCTGCAATCAGAACACGCCCGTCCGCGAGAAGCGTGGCCGTGCCCCCTGCGCGCTCGACAACCAAATTTCCCGTGGGGGCAAAGGTATTCATCGCCGGATCATAAAGTTCGGCAGACCGGCGAATGTCGTAGCGCCCCGTCCATCCACCGACCATGAGTACTTTCCCGTTCTTCAAAAGGGTAGCCGTATGGCCGGAGCGCCCGATAGACATGCTCGCCGCAAACTCGAAAGTTCCGGAGCCCGGATCGTAAAGTTCAGTGGTGCGATAAGGGTTGTATTCGCCGCCGCTTCCTGCGAATCCCCCCGCGATGAGCACTTTGCCGTTCGGAAGGAGCGTCGAACTCTGGCTGGCCCGCGCGATATGCATGGCCGCGATCTCCGACACTGAGCCGGGTCCGGATGGCCACGGAGTTTCGCCGCGCGAGAAAGACAACACAGGCAGGAACATCAGCGAAACCAGAAAAAAGCCCATAGTTTTTGCAGCACGCAGATTCATCTCGCACCTCGCAAGTTGATCTTGCTGGTCTGCAAGACGGTCGGAGGAGACGCGGTGTTAACGCGTCTAGGAAATTTGCAGGCTGTCTGCCGCGGACGAAACTAGTGAGTCGCGAGAGTTGTCGAAAAACTGTCGTGAGTGGCCGTGTCGTAAAGATGCAGAAGTTCAGCGGCACGCTCGAGGAAATTCGCGGGGAGCTCACCGGCCTGATAATCGACCCATCCGGTGGTAAAATTAAGCGGAGTTTTCTGCCCTGATGAATTCACTTCGACGGAGCCGAGTCGGTTCAAAACCTGTTTGACCTCGTTCACGCCGCATTCAGGTAGCAACAGCAGAAAATCCTCGTCATTCAGCCGCGCGGCAATGTCCGAGCCGCGGCTGGCCCTTTTAAGCCGCCGGGCAAGCTCCTTGAGCGCGGCGTCTACGGCGGGCTTCCCACATTGCGCGCCGAGTTGCGAAAACTCTTCCACATGAACCGTCGCCAAGCTGAGCGCCGTATTTTGCCGGCGCGCTCGAGCCACTTCCTTCCCCAGATGCTGCTCGAGTGCGGCTCGCGTGTACAAACCGGTGACCGGATCGATTCCGGAAACTTCCGAGAATTGCTGCGGAAGCGTTTGCCCGTCAACCGGCACAACCGTGGATTGCTGCCGCATACGCCGGAATGACCATTGCCGGTACACCAGCCACGCATTGAAAATCAAAATTAAACAGAGTGTCGCCCAGCGTGCTTGATCCGAACGGATCTCGTAAAAATAATCCGCGTGCCGGAAAAAAGAATGAATCGAGGAGAGCAGGAAGGCCACGCCGGAAAGTACCGTGACGAGCAAGGCGGAGACCCACAGCCACCATTCACTCCGTGATATTTGCAGCGGGCTGGCGCCTTCCGGCTGAGGACGAAAATTGCCCGAGCCTTCGAGTGGCGAAGGTTTTGGTTTGCTTGCGGTTGTTCCCAAGATTGATTTCATTTTGTGAACTGGAGAACCTGCACTCAACAATTTAGGCGCACGCGGCGAACCGCCGCAACACCGAAAACGTACAGGCTGATGCGATTCAGGAACCTGACCGTTCGGGCAGGAGCGGTAAAGCACTGTTCGGTTGCCAAAAACTGCGATGCCCTGCGAAAAAGTGTTGCGTCCCATAGCTCCGATATTCAACTAAAGCACGGTGCCATTCGGCAAAATGGCCGCGCGGGATTTTCCAGCCGCCAGCGGCGCATGCTCGAGCACTCTGCGCGCGTAGAGCGCCGCGTTTTTCACGCTTGCGGCATACCTGGGATTTGGATTTCGTGCGCCGCCGTTATACGCCCCAATCGCCTGATCAACATTCCCGCCAAACCGGTCGAGTAAATCGCGCAGCACAAGTCCGGCGTACGTGGTAAGCACGTCGCGGCCCACGGAATTCACGTCCAGCTCCCGCGGAGGACGCAGACGCTCCGGCAACTGGTTGTAGTCGCGCTTGTCTTTCAAATAGAGCTGGTGAGCGGCGCGAAGCGTCTCGCGCGAAATCTGCCAGGCGCCGATCGAGTAATCTCTGACGAGCACGCGCTTGCGGCCGCGTTCGAGAACGATGTCTCCGCGTTCCGCGCGCCTCTTCCAGACCGCGTGAGCCAAGTCGCCGTCGACGTTCATGTAGTTGTTTTCCATCGCGCCGACGCCAAGAAAATAATCCAGCGGAAGATTGTAAAAATGCGCCACGTCAATAATGTCCGAAGCGAGCAGCATGGCTTGGTGATGAGTGAGCGGCTGCGGCGCGCTGCTGCTTTGCCCGACGACGCGCCAGTCGGTCTGCGATTTGAAAACGAGAAAGTCCGCGAGCGCCGGAACAAGCTGAAACGACGGAAGCGTTTCCAGTTTCTGCCCGGTCGGCATGTTGTACGCGATCACGAACATCCGGCTTTGCTGCTGAGCAAAATCGAGATCCTGCTGCGTCCACGCGACAAGCTCGTAGTGAGCGATGAGTGCATGCGATTTCATTTGGTTGAGCCGAGGGATGGCAGTGAGCTGATCGTTGGGCACGAGAAGAAATATCCTGTATGAGGCGCGCCTGCCTTCGTGGTTTGCCGTCAAAAATATTTTCGATGCATCGTCCGGGTCGCGTCCGCGGAGATACTCGAAACGCAGAAAGGCTTCCAGTTGGTCGTCGAACGAAGCGATTTCGGCGCAGGCGACCTCGTTTGAAAACGGTAGAACGAGCCGCCGGTCGCTGATTTTCGGCCGAGGCATTCGCGGCTCGAAAGCGAGCGGCAGGTGGCGCGGCCAAACGCGATCGGCAACCCAAAAAGATAGCGCAAGTGCCGTGAGAAAAATCGCTGCGACGGGGTGGCGAGAGTTCTTGGTGAGATTTTTGGCTGACATGTTGGCAGCCCTCGTTGCGTACGTTGGTGCTCCATACTCGAAGAATCGAAGTGCATGCCAGTTGCCGCAAAAATTGCCGGGACGGCCATTTGTAAGCCCCTGAAAATAGTGGCCTTAGATGAGCTCTCGGGAAGGGCTTGTGTTGGGACGTGTCTGCACGACGTGTCTCCGCGTCCGCTAATCCACGGAAAAGAAGCTGCAAACACGCGGCTCGAGCGCCGGCAATTTGGAGCTCCGGGTTTTTGGCCATGCCGGTTATTCAAAACGCAGAGCGATGAGCGGATCGATGCGGGTCGCGCGGCGCGCGGGAATAAAGCAGGCCAGGAATGCGACGGTCATCAAAATTACGGCGATGCCGGCGTATGTGAGAGGGTCCCAAACGTTGACACCATAGAGCAGCGAGGAGGCGAGGCGTGTAACCGGCAGTGCGATCAGCACGCCGACCAAAACCCCGGCTGCGGCCAGGAGCATACCCTGCCGGAGGACCAGTTTCAGGACTTGGTGCGATTGTGCGCCGAGCGCCATGCGGATGCCGATTTCGCTGGTGCGCTGCGTTACTGAATAAGACAAAACGCCATAGATTCCGACGGATGCCAAAACAAGAGCCAGCAGGCCAAAGAGACCGAGAAGCGCAGCGCCCATGCGGGCGGCCCACAAGCCTTGCGCGAGGATCTGACCGACGGTCTGGCCCTGAGTGAGGGCGAGATTGTGGTCGAGCAGGTTGACCTGGGCACGGACTGCGCCCATGAGGGCCTCGGGATTGCCGGTGGTGCGGACGAGGAGAGAAGCCTGCGGAGAATATTGCTGGCGAAGCGGGAAATAGGCGACTGGTTGCGGATCTTCGCCTACGGCGCCGACGATCGTGGTGCCGACCACGCCGATGACTTCGTATTGATGGGGATCGACAACGATAGTGAAGTGTTTGCGGAGAGGATTCTGTCCGGGCCAAACAAGATCGGCCATGGCCTTGTTGATGACCACTACTTGCGTGGTGTTCTCCGTGTCGAATTCCGTGAAATCGCGGCCGCTGATAGTGGGAATGCGAAGGGCGGCGAAGTAGCCAGGCAGAACGTCATCAAGGAGAACGAGGGTGCCGCGATTGTTGGGGTCGGCTTGTTCACCTTCGCGGAACATGGTTCCCGAAATACCGCCATTGCCTCCGCCCAAAACGCCGTTGGAATCGATAGTGGCATCGGCGACGCCGGGAACGGATTTGACCCGCTCGAGCGCTTCCTTGAAGAACTGCTCGCCGTGATCCTGTGAGTAGCGCAGGGCGCCTAGATCAAAGTTGTATTCAAAGAGATTTTTCGATTCAAATCCGAGGCTAATTTCCTGAGCATTTTGCATGCTGCGTAGGAACAGACCGGCGCCGATCAGGGCGACGAGAGCGAGCGCGACCTCCGAGATGACCAGGAGGCTGCGCATGCGATTGTGAGCCCAGCCGAGCGTTCCGCCGCGGCCGCCGGCTTTCAATACCTCGTTGAGATCGGTGTTGGAAGCCTTGAGCGCGGGGATGATTCCGAAAACCACGCCGGTCAAGACAGAGATCGCCAGAGTAAATAGGAGCACTCGCGAATCGAAAGACAGGTCAATCGAACCATCGGCCAGAAAGGGCGGCCGGAACGACCACAACAGATTGCGCCCCCAGTAAGCGATGAGAAGACCGGCGAGGCCGCCAAGAAGAGAGAGCAGCGTGCTTTCGGTCAGTAGTTGGCGGACTAAACGAAAACGGCCTGCTCCGAGAGCGGCGCGAAGAGTCAGCTCTTTTTCGCGCTTGGCCGCTTGAGCCAGCAGGAGGTTGGCGAGATTGACGCAGGCGATGAGTAGCACCAGGCCGACCACGCCCATTAGCACGCCTCCCGCCAGAGAGAATTGGCGACGCTGATTGATGCCGAGCGCGGATTGGTTGAGCGGATAGAGTTCGCAGGTGCGGCCCGGATTATCGCGTGGATATTCCTTCTCCAGGGCCGAGGCAACGGTCTTCATGGCAGCGCGCGCCTGGTCAAAACCAATTCCTGGTTTCAAACGCCCGACGATGGAGATCCAGCGCATGCGGCGGTTATTCTCGAGATCCTTGAGAGGGCCGGTGATGATGTAGTCGCGCATGCTGAGGGGAACCCAGAGGACGTCGGGAGGAGCAAGCGAGACGATGCCCTTAAAATTGGGTGGCGCTATACCAATGATGGTGAACGAGGTGGCGTTGAACGAGATGCTTTGGCCCACAACTTTAGGGTCTGAGCCAAAACGCTGAGTCCAAAGAGCGTAGCTGAGGACGACGATAGGGTCGGCGCCGATTTTCTTGCCTTCATCCGGGAAGAAAGTGCGGCCGCGGAGGGCCTTCACGCCCAGAACGTCGAAAAAGTTCGGACTGACCAGCGAGGCCTGGAGCTGCTGGGGTTCGGATTGGCCGCCCCAGTTGACAGGAATCGGGAAGGTCGCGGCGGCGAGGCCGGAGAAGACCGTGTTTTGGTCGCGGTAGTCTTCATAGTTGGGAAGAGAAGTAGCAGTGAGCTGGAAGTTTGTGTTGGCGTCGACCGTTTTCGTGTCTCGAGTGAACATTTCGGCGAGGCGTGCGGGGTCCTGGACGGGGAGGGGATGCAGGAAGACAGCGTTGATGATGGTAAAGATGGCGGTGTTGGCACCGATGCCGAGAGCGAGGGAGAGAATCGCAACGACGGTAAAGCCCGGGCTTTTCTTCAGCATGCGCGCGCCGCTGCGCAAGTCTTGACTAAGAGCTCCAGCCATTCAGGCACCTCCCGAACACACTTGCCCGCTGGCTAGATTGACGGCTATCGAGTGACATTGTTTCCAGCGCCGGGTTTTGACGGCCGACGAAGTGCCGAATAGAAAGGCGCATACTCCCCATCCGTGAGTTTTGCGCAAAGAGTGCGGAAAACATAGAAGGGATTGAAGTTAGCGATTTGGGCGGTGCTAAAGAGTGCGTAAGAGTATGAAAACAAAGGAATCGCAAGTGCCATGGAATGATATTGATGTGGACCCCTGCAAGAAGCGACAGAGGTAAAGCAGGAGAGGGTGGCAAAGGAACGGCATGGATCGCTGGGAGAGGCGGGAGTGGCGGAATCAGAGAGCCTGGGGGTAAGGGAAATGGGCGAGCGAAACATGGTACAGGGTAACATGGACTATTATTACTGTAAATGTATAGTACCTAGTACTTATCATTCGAACGTGAGACGCGGAAATGGAGTGGATAGAAGGAGTTGGCGGGATTTTTGGAGTTTGGTGAGACAGAACCTGTGGAAAAGCGGGCCGTTCCCACTTTGGGCAAACGGGATTGGCAAGGCTTAATCGGCTTTGGGGAGAGTGTACTCGAAGTCGTAGGAATGCTTTCCGGCCTCGATCTGGATGGCCATCGTGCCAGCGAGGCCCACTAGCTGGCCGGTGCCGGAGTCGGGCACGACCATAATGATGAGGTGCGGTGTGCCGCGCGTCATTGTGCCGCTGTGTTGGAGGATGAACGTGCCGGGGCTGCCGTGGAGCGTTCCGCTGACCTCCTCAATGGCGACGTAACCCGCGGAGCCCTTGACGGACGTCCCAGCGGCGAGCATCTGCCCCTTGCTGGTGGCTTCGAGGTCACCGTGGAATTGTTTGTCGAAGGACATCCTCCCGATGCTGCCAGCTTTGGTGGTGTCGTCCGGGGATTCGGGGCCGGCTGTTTGAGTCGTCATTTTTACGTCAAAGGTTCCGGTTGCGTGAACGGTCACGGCTGTCTCCTTAGAGGTTGTGGCAGGAGCCGGCGCGTAGGTCTGGGCGTGGAGCAAGAGAGCAAAACCCCAGCAAGAACAAATGGCCGCTGAGAAAACGCCCGCCGACGACAAAAGTGTGCCCAAGGAAGAAAGGATATGGCTCTTGCCACAAGCTAGTGTTGTACGAGCGGCAGGGATTTGAGATACGCGATAATGGCTACCGCGTCTTCATGGCGCATGTGGTAGATGTGCATCGGCGGGCGCAAAGTTTCGCCTTCCGGTCCGATGCCGCGCTCGAGGACGCGTTCGCCTTCTTCCTCTGTAAAACTCGGGAAACCAGTCAAGGCGGGAGCGCTGGGCGCCCAATTGGGAATGTTCCTCACGGGCATAATCCAGATGGGAGCGCCTTGCAGCCACGCATTGCGGTTGAGTTCCCCCTGCGCGTTGCGCGGCGTGTGGCATTCGCCGCACATGGCAACATCTTCGACCAAATAGCGACCGCGCTCGATTTGTGATTTGTCGGGAGAGGTGCTGGCCGGCTTCGGCTTTGTCCAGCCAATCGAAACCGCAACAGCCAGGGTAACGAACAACACCAACGAACCCACCTTTGCAGACATAGCTCGCATGAAGCCTCCAAAACTACAAGTGACGGATTTGAAGAATCTGCCAGGCGGATTCTTCGGAGACCGGAACTAAACTCCAGCAGCCTCGATCAGTACACCCAAATCCGATTGAGGCGTGCTCCGTCGCCGGGGGCCCAAGGGCCACGACGCGGCCGCCGTTTTCTTTCCGCGGCAGGGCAGAGCAAGAGCATACCACTTGATTAGTTCCGCGTGGTTCAAGAATGCGCGAAGAGGGCAAAAATTTGTTGCGGAGCGCTTCTGGTGGAGCTTGCGCGCGGCGGATTCTTGCGGAGTTTGGTTTCTGGAACAGAGTTTTTTCCTGCCGCCGGCAATGAGAGAGACGAAAGACGGCGCAGCCATGGAGAGTTGCAACGGTCATGGATAACGCTGGCGTATTTTTACGGTGCGGTCGAGTTCGTCGGAGACTTCGAGAATTTTCAACTGGAGATCCTTGTCGAGAGGCGCAGTGGCAAGAAAATCGCGGACTTGGGCTTGAGCGGCGAGGGATTGCTGGCCATCGACGAAAGCGTTGAGCCATCCGAGAAGGAAGAATATTTTGCGCTCGCGCTTGACTTGCGGGAGGGCCTCGAGAGCGGGCTTTAGATAGGGGAGAGTGAGCTGAGACTGATTCCAGTAATTGAAGGCGCCGAGGCTTTGCGCGATCCAGTCTTCGGGGCGGGAAGGGTCGTGAAGATAGTCGTTGAAATACTTTTGCTTGGTGGCCGCGTCTGGGCGGGCGGCCTGGACCATGTAGGCGTACTTCTGGCCGTCGCCGGAAGGGTCGCGCTTTTGTTCGGCAGCAAGGAGAGCGTCGGCGTCGGGGTCGTCGAGAGCGATTAGCGCCGTGAGCATGGTCCAGCGGTCGAGTGGACGAAGGTCGACTCCGGGGACGGCGAGCTTGTCGACGAGAATATCTTTGAGTTGGGCGCGGCCTTGCGGGCTTTCTGCGATGGCGCGCAGGGCGCGAAACCAGATGATGCGGAAATCCTGTTCGGGGGAATGGAGCATGCGGTCCGAGGCGAGAGCTTCGGCTTGCGGGACGATTTGCGCGCGGGAGGCGTCGCTGACGTAGCGGTGCAAGCCCGTGGTGACGTGGCCGATGAGGCTTTGCGCGAGTTCCTCGTCGGATTCGGCGGGAAGAAGGCGGAGAGCGAGTTCGAGAAAATCGCGTGGCGCCAGATCGGCTTCGCGGACGGAATCCCAGAGCGAGCCCCAAAGAAGCGCGCGATCGAAAACTCCCGGAATATTACCGAGGTGTTCGCTGACAGCTTTGCGGCTGCGCTCATCGAGAAGAAAACGGCCGTAGGCGAAGTCCTGATCGTTTAGGAAGACATATTCTGGGCAAGAGTTCGCGAGCGCTTCCGGCAACTTGGCGCTCTGCGTGTTGAGTTGCGCGCGCAACCGAATGGGAGCGCCCCCGGGATAGGCGAGCAGGATTTGCGTGGCGATGGGCCAGAGGCCGCCTTCGCCAAGAACATCGTGTTGGGTCAAGGTGAAATGGTCGATTTGATTTTGCGAGTCGCAAGACCAGGCGACGTCGACTTGTGGCATGCCGCGGTGGCGAATCCACATGGCGGCCCAATTTTGGAGCGGCTTGCCGGAAACGGTTTCAAACGCATGGACGAGATCGCTCCACTCCGCGTTGGCGTAAGCGTGTTCTTTGAGGTAAAGCCGCAGACCATCCCGAAATTTTTCTTCGCCAAGGACGAAAGCAAGCTGTTTGATGACGCCGGGCGCCTTCGAATAGACGATGGCGCCATAAGCTGACTTCGCGTCCTTGAGATTGGCGATGCTTTGATAGATCGGCGTCGTGCCTTTGGTGGAATCGATGGAATAAGCGGCGGGCTTGATGGAGAGATAAAAGCGTTTCCAGATATTTTCGTTGGGCTGAAGGGCGGCAAGCGCCTGATAGGCCATGTATTGCGCGAAGCCTTCCTTCAGCCAGAGATCGTCGAACCAAAGCATCGTTGTGAAGTCGCCGAACCATTGATGCGTGAGCTCGTGGAGGAGGAGGATGTCGCGATTGAGATGATCGCTGTGCGTGGGCGCTGTGCGGAAGAGGACGGATTCTTCACGAAGGAAGGTGGCGCCGGCGTGCTCCATGCCGCCGTAAGCGAAGCCGGGGATCAGGACGAGATCGTATTTGGGAAATGGAAAAGGCTGGGCGAAAAATTTGGAGAGATAGTCGATGCCTTGCGCGGTGACTTGCTGGACTTCGGGAGCTTCCGCTTCGGCTTTTTTAAATTGCGATTGACGCACATAGAGGCCGGGAAGGCCGGCGGTTTCGTGAACTTTGCGGAAAGGGCCAGCCGCAAAGGCGAAAAGATAAGTGCTGATGGGGCGAGTTTCGGAAAAAATCGTGAGGCGCTGGCCGGAAGCGCCCGCAGGTGATTGAGATTCGATCGGCGTGTTGGAAATGA
>JBARCY010000293.1:0-3838 GCA_049794595.1 Candidatus Acidiferrum sp. | reverse complement strand
AGCGGAGTAGGAGGATCCCAGAGTTGCCGATAGTGCGACATCGCGACGCCCCATTCAGCCATGCCGCAAGACGGATCTGCCTTCGCAACGGCGATGAAGGTCTCTTCTGATTTCTTGTACCAGAAGGAATGGAGGAGGGCGACAGCTCGATTGAAATCGGGTTGGACCGTTGGCGTGCAGGAGGTTGGAAAGTTGACGCTGCCGAGAGCCGCGGCGTCGGGAGAGCCATGATCGTGTTGAGCGACGGCAGCCGGGGGGACGGCCGAGATTACACAAAAAAGGAACGCGAAGATCGGACGGTAGAATTGCATAATCTGCTTCGGCTTCTCCTCGGCCGGGGATGGAAGCATCGGAAAACGGCTTGCGCCGAATTATATCTTGAATCGCCCAATGAGATGTCTTGGGGAAGCAGCCTGCCGAGCGGAGGGATCGGAAGAAAAGTACAGCCGAGGGCTAAGTACTTGAAAATTAACAAGTAATGCGTAAAATGGGCCAAAAACGAAGATTTTTGAAAAATAGGGCTTGACAGAAAAATAGAGTTCGTTTACTTTGGAGATACCTCAGTCGTACCCTGCTGCAAATTAGGGCAGGCCCTCACTGAGCGTGAAGAGCAGATATGAGACACGAAGATAAAAGCCAAGTCGAAACCGCACCAAGGCGATCGAGTCTCGTGGACTGCTTGTTCACGCGACTCTAGTCAGTTCCTTTCACTGGCCGCCTAAGTCGTTTCGATCCAACACCATTCGCCGCTCAAGTGTTTTTGTTTGGCGGTGAAACTGCAGCAGGGACCTTAGAATTCCGAGCAGCTGGGCCAGCGCAAATCATTTTTGTCACGCGGATTTTGTTGCGAAAAATTCCCGGGATGGCGTAGCTCACGGATACTTCAATGGTAAGGGGCCGCAAGGCTCTGGGTTCGAATCCCAAAGACCGGGAGCGCTGATTCCTCCCGGAAATTTCAAACGCGCTGAATTGGCGAATCAATGCGTGCTCCGCAGATAGACGTTATAGGTGTGCGCGGAAGAGAAGTAAAGACATAACTAGGTGAGGAGGTAACGAAAAAGATTGAAGAGTTTGCGGCGTGGTGAAGGCACGGGTTACTTCGACGGATCCGGAGGTCGTGGGTTCGATTCCTACCAGCGACGAAAGTTGCTGTAGCTCAGTGACAGAGCAGCGGACAAGCAGTACGACCTGGGCCGGTGATTCCCGCCGCAGAGTTAAGAGCACAGCCAAGAGTGGCTGCGCTACCGAGACGCCGGGATGGCGCAGGGAAGAGTTACTTCGTCTGTGACACGACGCGGGGCTGTGGCTTCGCAACTCTGCTCGATTATTCCTCCCGGCGATTGTTGGCGGCGCAGGGCGGGGCAAGCCCCGCCCCTACGAACATTGCTCAAGTATGCCGGCGCGAATCGCGGATCGGTGGCGATTCGCGCCGTGGCCCCGGAGCAGCGGGGTAAAGCAAAAAATAGAATTTACACAGGACAGGGAGTTCGCAGATTGCCCAGAGAGGAAAAGGCAAAGAGGCCAAGGCACAAGAGGCCGAGGATTTGCGACGAGGTTGGACGCGGTGTAGGACAGGGTTACTTCGCCTGATACGCGGGAGGTTGTCGGTTCGAGTCCCACCTGGTCCATGAGAAGGGCTGGCGGCCTGAAGGCCGCCGCTACGTGAGCCAGTAGCTCAATGGATAGAGCACCTAAGGTTCCTGGCCGGATGTTACCGTCCAGCATTTTTTTGGCAAAGAAAGGAGGTGCAGTCATGGAGGAAGTAATGTCGCTGGAGGGTTCGGTGTTTAAGGTCAAGGACGAACTGATGTTGCTAATCCCCTTGGCGGATGGAGGATTAGAACTCGTCGAGTGTTCCCGCGGCATCTCCGAGGTTCAGGGAGAATTTTTGAAGATTGTGATTCCTGAATGGCTTGCCGGAATGCTGCGGATTGAAGAAGGAGACTTGATCTGCGTGCACAACACCGGCGGCAAGTTTCACATCAATGCGGCGAGTCCGCGGCCGGTGAATTGAGGGTTGGCGCAGGTGAGGAAGAGCAAAAGCAAATCAAAAGCAGATTCCTCGCTACGCTCGGAATGACAAATTTGCGCATTGCGCTCGGAATGACGATCGAGTGGCGCAGCGGCGACAGGTTTGCGGATGAAAATTCGCGGAAAGGAGGAGAAATAGCGATGGTGAAGATGAATGTGTGGAAGCGGATGTTCCCGGTGCGGACGCACGAAGGAGCGGCGGCGCAGCGCGTGGATGTGAAGCGCGAGCTGCGGCGCACCGTGCTGACGTGTTTGCTTTGGGAGGATGCGTTCTACGAGAAGGGAAACGACATCGCGAAAGGGATCGCGGAGCTTGTGGCGCAGAGCAAGCCAGAAGATGTGGCGGCTCTGGCGCGCGAGGCGCGCGACAAGATGCAGCTTCGCCATGCGCCGCTCTTTGTGACGCGCGAACTTGCGCGGCGCAAAGGTGCGGGGCCGCTCGTAGCGGAAACGCTCGAGCACGTGATCCAGCGGGCGGACGAACTCGGCGAGTTCGTGGCGCTTTACTGGAAGGCAATGAAGCAGCCGCTGTCGGCGGGAGTAAAGCGCGGGCTGGCGCAGGCGTTCACGAAGTTCGACGCTTACCAGCTTGCGAAGTACAACCGCGATTCGATCGTGACGCTGCGCGACGTGCTGTTTCTCTGCCACGCAAAGCCGAAGGATGCCGAGCAGGAAGCTGTTTGGAAGAAGCTCGTTGAGAACACGCTCGAGCCTCCCGACACTTGGGAGGTTGCCTTGTCCGCAGGGAAGAACAAGCGCGAGAACTTCGAACGGCTCCTGCGCGAAGGGAAGCTGGGCGGCCTGGCCGTCTTGCGAAACCTGCGCCTGATGCTTGCATCGGGTGTGGATCCGAAGCTGATTCGCGAGCGGCTCGAAAAGGGAGTTGCGCGGGCGCTGCCGTTTCGATTTGTGACGGCGGCTCGCCACGCTCCGAAGCTCGAGGAAAGCATCGAGCGCGCCATGCTCAAGGGGATCGCCGGACTCGAAAAGCTGCCGGGATCGACGGGACTCGTCGTGGACGTGTCCGGGTCGATGGACGGGAAGCTTTCGACGAAGAGCGAGACTACGCGCATGGACGCGGCGGCGGGGCTTGCCATTCTGCTTCGCGAGAAGGCCGAGGAGTTTGCAATTGCAACTTTTTCGGATGCTTGCGTGGAGATTGCTCCGCGGCGTGGTTTCGCGTTGCGAGACGCGATCACGGCTTCGCAGGCACACTCGGGGACGTACCTCAAGCGCGCGCTGACGCAGCTTCACGAGAAGACGGAGTGGAGCGTGCTTGACCGGGTGATCGTGATTACCGACGAGCAGACGCACGACGGAATCCTGCCGGCGTGGGCGCCGCGCGCCTACGTGATGAATGTGGCCCCGTATAAGTACGGCGTGAGCTACGGCAACGGGTGGACGTACGTCGACGGATGGTCCGAGCGGATCGTGGACTACATCGCAGCGGCAGAATCGGAGGCCGCCGCGTGACATAAACACGACAACTAAAAACAAGAACCTCAGGCTAAAAGCCTGAGCCACAGAAAAACGGCGCAGCTGGGAAATTGGCTGCGCCGTTTTTTATACGCGGTTAATTGTTTAAGAAACGTGTAGAGAGGATGTCCTCTTGAATCTCGTCAGATACGGAGCCGTGCGAGTCGCCGAGAAAAGCGGCAGCAGAGCTGCCGCACTCCAAAAGCTCGTCTCGCTTACGTCGGTGCGGACATCGAGCCGAGAAATTCGGCGTTGGACTTCGACTTCGTGAGGCGACTGAGCAAAAGCTCCATGGCTTCGACGGTTGAGAGAGGGCTCAAAACCTTGCGCA
>JBARCY010000292.1:0-1824 GCA_049794595.1 Candidatus Acidiferrum sp. | reverse complement strand
GCCATCATCAGCGACTGTCCCACTGCCGCGGGCGCCGCGCCCTGCATGCGAACCGCAGCCTCTTGCAACCTGCGAATGCCGAACTCTTCTCCATACACATTCTCCGGCTCAACCAATCCGTCGCTGTATTGCACCAGCAAGGCATTCGGAGGAACCACCACCGATCCCTCTTCATACACGTAGTCTTCCACCACTCCCAGCACCATTCCCCCTTTTTCCAGGTGCTTCGATGTCCCATTCGAAATCAAGAATCCCGGCAGATGCCCCGCGTTCGTATAGCGAAGCGTCCGCGTCGCGCTGTCATAGACCGCAATGAAAAACGTAGCAAAACGGTCATCGGCGGTATTTCGCACCATGTGCACATTCAAAATGGCCACCAGCTCCGCAGTGCTCATCTTTTCGCTGCCCGCCGCCAGCAGTTGACTCCGCAACGCCGCCTGCAAGCTGGCCATCAGCAACGCCGCCGAAATTCCCTTCCCCGAAATATCCGCCAGCGCAATCGCCAGGTGCGTCGGGCTAAGTTGAATAAAATCGTAATAATCGCCGCTCACCGTGCGCGCTGCTTTGCAAATCGCTTCCAGCTCGACTCCCGAAACGGACGGCACCTTCTGCGGAAAAAGCTGGTTTTGCACTTCGCTGGCGATGGAAAGTTCATTTTCCAGCCGCTGCCGCTTCTTTGACTCTTCCAGCAGTCCGCTGATGGAACCGGTCATGTCATTGAACGATTCTCCCAGCACTCCCAACTGATCGCGCCGCTCAATGCGAACACGGTGCGTCCAATCGCCGGCCTTCACATATTGCGTCGCCTCATACAAATCGCTCACCGCTTTAGTGATCCGCCGGGTCATAACGATCCCAGTGATCAGCGCGGCTACTTCAATGAGAAGGAAAACTATGCTTATAACCACAAATAGAATCGAGAAAGAACCGCCAAGCTCACCCAGTGAGGAAAAAATCCGCGCGTTCAATCGCGAGGGCCGCGCATTGAAGGTGACCAGCACGGGCCGCCGCGGATCAAGCATTCCGCCCGTCCCGACATAGACCGCATCCAATCGCGAAAACCCCGTAACTGCCGGGTCAATCCAATGCATTGAAGGGTGAAGTGCCCTGTTTAGTGCGGGAATGCGCTTAATGATCTCGTATTGTGCGTCTCCCGAGGTGTAGAGAATTCCCTGCCGCGCGCCGCCTTCAAATTTTCGCGTAAGATTCAGCTGAATGGCTCCCAGATCGGGAGCAATGGAAGCTAGGAATTCTGGCGTGACGAGTACGCGCAGTGCCACTACTCGAATGCCTTGCGGTTCCGGTATCTCTCTCAGGCTCATCAAATAAAGCTTGTCACCTTCCTCAACCAATCCCGCGAACGCGTTTTTCCCCGCGCCGGCGACCTTATTCAACAAAGCACGATCATCTGAGAAATCGATGCTCAATCCCGGAAGTTCTTGCTTGTGAACCAGTTTCGACTGTTCGGCAAGCACGAACTCCGATTCGGCCCGGGGCACGCCCTTTGGCAATGTTTGGTGGGCTGCCGCAATGTGGTCGGCAATGTCCGCCATCGTGGCAACGCGATGGTGGATGTCGTCGTAGAGCAGGTAGGCTCCTAATTGCGAATACAAGATTTGGCCCGCCAGGACCACGAGAGTCAGTATCAAGAGGATGGGAACGACTGCGATGAAGAGGTAGGCAACGATCAGCCGGTTCCGAAGACTCCAGAGCAGCCGCGCACGCCACCACCCCGCTAAGCGGACCAGCACGTAAACTGTCGCCAGCAGGCCAAAGAACTTGAGGAAGCTGGCCAAGCCCCCGGTGAGATCCAGCAGGGCGCAA
>JBARCY010000291.1:0-4989 GCA_049794595.1 Candidatus Acidiferrum sp. | reverse complement strand
CGCGCACGTCATCGCCCCGGCGCACGGCCGCATCGACGCGCCCCAGCGGCGCCGTGATGGGCCGCACTTCGCCGGCCTCTCCCGTCGGCGTTAGTGCTTCCGCTTCTTCTCCGACCGCAAACGTTGTGGAGATCTCCGGCTGCACCACCCCGCCCGTTGCCGGCTCCTTGCTCTCTTTTCCTTCCGGCGATACGGCAAAAATATCCACGCTCACTTGCCCATCCTGCAGGAAGTGCTTGCTTGTCTCCAGTTGCTCCTGATCCTCGTTCGCCGTCGGGATGGCGGTGTTCGCGCCGGGGAAGCGGTGCGAGTGCACATAGCCATTTACGTTCCCCGCGTCCTTCGAACGAACCAGGGGCATGTGGCAATCCGCGCACATCTGGGGATTTGCTGGATAGTAGAAAGACCGCGCGCCTTGCCCGGAGATGCCGCTGGCTTGCCAATTGTCGTATTCATTGAAGCCGCGAACCCAGCGGTAATGATTCACCGGCACATCCAGATGCACTTTGTGGCAAGCGGAGCAAAATTCCGCGGTCTGGTTCCGCATGAAGGGCTTCAGAAAGGTTCGCCGGTGCGGCTCGGGATTCAGATTCACGACAAAGTCGTGCAGATTCCGAATAATTGGATTGTCGCTGGCCGCCAGCGCGTGCAGTTTCGGATATTCGAGCGTGTAGTCGCCTTGCCCCATGGTGCTTTTCACATGCACGATGCTATGGCACATCAGGCAGCTCAGACCCGCATTTGCCGCCGGCGTATTTTCGATTTCCCGCACGGGCCGGTCGAACATTCCGCTATAAAGCAACGCCGGGTCGTGGCATCCCGCGCACCATTTGGAAGGCCGTATTCCGACCACATCCTGCATGTACTCGATGCTCTTGCGGTACCACTGATTATTGAACGACGAATTGTGATGCATCGAGCTGTACCACTGATTGTAAATATCCTGGTGGCAGCGCTCGCAGGCCTGCGACTGCATGAAATATTTTGCAGGGATATCCACGCCGCCTTTTGTTTGTCCCGAGCTGGGGAAAAATTTCCCCTGCGGACCGTCGCCCTCGTTGTCCATCGTCGCCGGGGCTATTGGGGGATTTGTGATGCGGAAGGCGTTGCTCCATGCAGAGGTGCGGTACCACCACGCACCTGCCGAAATTCCCGCCACAATCGCGGCGAGTACGGTGGCTCGCAGAACCTGCTGTACGGCTCCCGCGCCCAGCCAACCGCGCGAAGCGAGCCATGATCCGGCTAGAAACGTTACGGCCAGGACACAGACAAAAATGTGAGCGTAGAGCAATTTCTTCATCGGCAAAGACGTGCCGGCGAAGATCAGGATCACTCCAAGAACGGCGCCAACCGCCAGCAACGACCATCCAATGCGAGCGGGCGGTGCGCTCGTTCGCAGAATGCTCACAAGGAACGGGAGAAGGAGGGCGGCTAGAAAGATTCCGACGGCGACATGGAATAAATCGACGAGGACGTAGGGAAGGTTTGCAGCAGGGAATCCATACACGTAGACGGCACTCGCAGCCAAAGCAATCACGCTGCGTGAACGCCACCGGCTCATTGGGCTTCTCGCCATCGGGGCCCGTTTATCCTCGACAACTTACTGCCGCAAATAAGTGCGGCCGGCGCTGTGCGGGCGTCGGCCGCGGGTGCTTGGGGTGCCTCCACATTGCCATAAAATCGGTGGGTGGGAAGCAAGTTGCTTGTTGTGCGTTTTATAGCGGGCTCCTCTAAAACTAGCAATAATGCAAAACGATTAGAATGCGATTTATTTTGTAATTCCTTTGTTTTCAACGATTTCATAGGCCTTTCCGGTGGCCAGATCCTTATACTCCTCGGTCCTGCCGCTGGGCCAATCGATGGTGACTCGATCGATGGACTCGTCTTTTGCCACGCCAAAGGTTACGGGAAGCTCGGATTGGGACAAATAGCTGGAGCCACCGCGCACCAATCTCGATTGAATTTGGGCGCCGCGTGCGTTGCGTGCGTTCTGGAAAATCCGGACGGTAGCGCCGATGGCGTCGCGATTCGATTTGGTTCCAACGAGATGAAACCGGATGCTGCGATTTCCGCCGGTTTGATCGTTGCGATAGAGATAGGCTGGACCGTTGTTCGTGGTGATCAGCAAATCCAAGTCGCCATCGCGGTCGAAGTCGCCGTACGCGAGGCCGCGTCCTACGATGGGCGTATCAAAACCGCCGCCGAGCTCCGCGGCGACATCGCGAAATTTTCCGGCGCCGGAATTCAGGAAGAGTTGCGGCGGTTGCGCGTAGCCGACGTTGCCACGAATGTTGCGGACGGTCTCGTCGATGTGGCCATTGGCGACGGCGAGGTCGAGCCAGCCGTCGAGGTTGGCATCGAGGAACGCGCATCCGAAACCAAGCGTGCTGCGCGAAGCGGCGCCGAGGCCGGCGGGAATGGCGATATCGTCGTAGGTTGCGGCGTTCGCGGAATCTTTGCTCACGGAATGGTACAAGCCGATCATTTCATTGTCGAAATTGGTGATGGCCACACCGGGCTTGCCGCTGTTTTCAAAATCTCCAGTGTCGATTCCCATGCCGGCTCGGGCTTTTCCTTCGGTACTGAAAGCCAGACCTGCTTCCACTCCGACTTCCTTGAATTTTCCGTTGCGCAAATTTTTGTAGAGCTTGTTGGGCTGAGTGTCGTTGGCTACCAGGAGATCGGGCCAGCCATCCTGGTCGTAATCGAACATGGCTACGCCAAGCGATTTCGAGCTGCTGTCGAAAATTCCGCTGGCGGCTGTTACGTCCTCGAAAGTGCCGTTGCCGCGATTGTGAAAGAGCCAGCAGGTGTCGCCGCGGTAGGCTTCGGGCGTGCAATAGGATTTGTGCGTTCCATCCAGGCTGCAGAAAACATCATGCTCGGGCGACCATCGAACGTAGTTGCAGACGAAAAGGTCCAGCAAACCGTCGCGGTCGTAATCGACCCAAAGCGCGGAAGTGCTGAAGCCGTGGTGGCCTAGCAAGCCACTGGTTTTCGTTACGTCAATGAAGGTGCCTTTGCCGGTGTTGCGGAAGAGGCGGCTTTGTCCGACGCAACTGATAAAAAGATCGGGGAAGCCGTCGTTGTTGTAGTCGCCGGCGGCGACTCCCATGCCGTAGAGCTCGATGTCCAAGCCCGCGGCTTTGGTGACGTCGGTGAAGGTGCCGTTGCGATTGTTTTTGTAGAGCTTCAGCGTGGATCGCTGGCGGCGGTGGCCGGGCCAGTCCATTCCATTGATGAGGAGGATGTCTTGCCAGCCGTCGGCATCGTAATCGAGGAATGCGCAGCCGGAGCCGAGGGTTTCCGGCAGGAACTTTCCACCGTAGGCGCCGCTGTTGTGTTGGAATTGGATGCCGGCCGCGCTGGTTACATTCGTCAGACGGAAACCAGGATTCGCATTTGCTTGCGCGAGAATTCTGGGGGGATTTATCGCCGCACCGAGGCCCGCCGCACATGCGCTAGCTATAAAATCGCGGCGCCTCAAGGCAAGTTCACCAGGCCATTTCGAATTGCGTATACGACAAGTTCCGCTGTTTTGTGAATGCCGAGCGCGTCCATGATGTTGGCTCGATGCACGGAAACGGTGTTAGCGCTGAGACTTAATTCAGCGGCAATCTCTTTGTTGGATTTGCCGGCCACGATGCGTTGCAGGACTTCGAGTTCGCGCGGCGTCAAGCCGCCGTCGCGCTCGCCTTTCAGTGAGGCAGGCCGGGCCACCTGCGGATCGAGAACCTTTTCGCCTTTCGCGACGCGCTTTACCGCGTTGGCCAGGTCGAGTTCCATCGCGTTTTTCAGGATGTAGCCGCGCGCGCCGGCGTCCAGCGCTTGGCGCACCAGCGTGTCTTCGGAGTGCATGCTCAACATTAGAATCGCCGCGTCCGGGTGCCCTTCCAGAATTTTTCGCGTGGCTTCCAGGCCATTCATTCCCGGCATCGCGCAGTCCATCACGATCACTGCGGGGCGCTCTTTCTTGGCCAGGCGCACTGCTTCCTCGCCGTCGCTCGCTTCGCCGATGACTTCAATTTCCGGATCGTCCTCGAGGATGCGGCGGAAACCGCGGCGCACCAGGGCGTGATCGTCAACGAGCAATACTGTCAGTTTAAGTTGCATGCGCTTCGACTTTCTGGCGCTCGATGCGCAGACGAACGATCGTGCCGCCGGCCGCTGGTTGCAATAATTCCAACTTTCCTCCAATAAGCTCCGCGCGCTCGCGCATGGCTACCAAGCCAATTCCCCGGCCATTTTTCTCCGGCAGGATTCCTTTGCCGTGATCTTCGACTTCCAGTTGCAGCGCGCTGGGTGAAAATTTCAGGCGCACCCAGGCTTCGCGCGCTCCTGCATGGCGGCTGACATTATTCAGAGCTTCTTGCAAGACGCGGTAGACGTGAACACTGGCCGCGACATCGAGCGAAAAAGGCTCGCCGGATTTTTCGTAGTGGAGCGCAAGGCCGGTTTGCCGCTCCACAGTGGGAATATACCAGTCCAGAGTGCTGACGAGGCCGGCTTCTTCGAGCAGGACAGGATGGAGAGCCTGGGAAAGGCTGCGAATATTGTCGAGCGTCGATTGGGCGATTTCGCGTACCTCTTGAAGCTCTTCGCGGACTTTCGAGTCTTCGGGGAGATGGTTTCCGGCGCGGCCAAGGAGCGAGCCGATGGCCGTGAGAACTTGGCCGAATTCGTCGTGCAGTTCGCGCGAAATGTGACGCAGCGTGGACTCTTGCGTGGAGATTAATTTTTGGGCAAGGTCGCTGCGCTGCTCGGAAAGCGCGGCGAGCTTTGCGAAAATGATGCGGTTTGTGCGGATCAGATACAGGCTGGTGAGCACGATGGCGATGAGCGTGGCGCCCAAGAATAAATAGAGTTGGCGCTGCACGCCGTCATAGATTTGCGCGATGCGGCCCGCGGCTTCCTCTTCGCCTTCGTTGTTCTGCACCAGCAGGCGCGAGACGGCGGTGCTCAGCGATTCTTGACGGGCTTGCAGAGTGA
>JBARCY010000290.1:0-28325 GCA_049794595.1 Candidatus Acidiferrum sp. | reverse complement strand
TGGGTGGATTTTTTCAGCGCGAAGCCGGGGCGTGCGGGAGACGCTTTGCGGCGGATGATCGGGGATGCGGAACCGTTTGCGCTGACGGGGATCGTGGTGGCGGAAGTTCTGCAGGGATTGACGCGAGTTGTTGCGCGGATCGAGGCCTACCTTGCGCAATGGGATTTGCTGCAGTCGACGGGATTCGCGACGTATCGAGAAGCGGCGGCGATTTTCCGGTTGTGCCGAAGCAAGGGAGTGAGCTTGACGACGACGGATGCTCTGATTGGGGCGATTGCGCTGGAACACGGAGCGAGCGTGTTTACTTTGGATAAGGACTTTGCGCGGATGGCGCGGTGGACGGGGTTGAAGTTGTATGCGGGGAGTTGAGGGGGAAAGTTAGGACCGGGCCTTAAAAAACAAGGGTGGGGCACGTGGCCGCGTGATTTGAGTTTGCAGAGTTTAGTGTACAGATCTTAGTGTATGTGGGGGCGGGCGATTGCGGGAATGGAGAAGCGCGCATCAGTTGAAGCGCGTGACTCTCCAGAGAGCGATGCCGCAGCCTAGCAGAAAAATTAGCATGGCGGCGGCTAGCGCGGTCAAGGCGGGCCAGTTGAGGGCCATGTTTGGGGCGCGGGCGAAAACAGCGAGGCTGATGAAAATTGCGGTGGCGGAGATGATCAGAAGCCAATCGAGCCAGGTTCTTCGGGATGGAACCGCGGGCTGGCCGCTGGTGTTGGTCGCTTGGTTACCGGAAAGGCCCGCTTGAACGTATTCCGTGTCGACCCCATAACGCTGGCCTTCGCGGTCGGCAGCTTGCTTCCAACGCGCGTGTTCTTTTCCGGTGACGCTGGAAAGGGCGATGGCGCCCGCACCTGCGGCCATCAAGAGAGAGCCGCCGATGACTTGCGCGAAGAGCGACGCGCTGCGGCCATGCAATTCTCCGAAAACAAGAATGCCCCAAAGCAGACCCCACAGCTGATTCGTATTGGATAGGGGAATGCCACGGCTGATCCCGATGTATTTCGCGGCGTACTGTTGAAATAAATCGCCAACGACCCAAACAAAACCTCCAAGCATAAGCCAGAACAGCACATCTTTTGCTTCGATGAGTTGGCGCCACAGAGCGGCAGGGCCTCCGCCATACGCGACGGCGAGCCCAGCCATCATTCCGACTTCGCCGATGGTAAAGAAAGCGATGAAGGAGAGCGGATTCATGCCGGTTAAATATGCTTTGCGGTAGGGAACATACATGGTGCCCCACAGCATGCCCGCAGCGAGCGCGGCGACGATCCCGCGCAAAGGATGCCCGGCGGGGCTTTGCGCAGAGGAGGCGATGGCGAGAATCGTCGCGCCCGCAAACATGAGTAGTGCGCCGCCGAGGACGGCAAGCCAGCGGATTTTGCCGGCGTCGCGCAACTCGTTAAAGAGAAGCCAGCCCCAAAAGATGCCCAGCAGGCTGTTGATGTTCCATAGGGGAAAAGCGATGCTGAGGCCGATATCGCGAATCGCGAAGATGGTCAGCGAATTCGCGACCGCCCATAGGCAGCCGGCGAGAATTCCCCACACAATCAAATGGGGCGCTTGGCGAATGTCTGCGCTCAATTGACCAGTCCCGCGGATGAGGGCGGGTAAGCTCCATCGCGCAAGAAACACTCCCAGTACCATCAACAGCGAAATGACCAACGGCGACACGCCCAGTTTGACAAGCTTCGTGGGGGCTTCCGCGGCGCCGAGCCAGGCCCCGGCGCCAAAGCCGCAGAGGATTCCCACAAGTTGCAGCTTGCGCAGACGCAAGGACTCGACGGATAGCGAAATCCTATTTGTGGCGGAGTTTTCCACTTGAAGGCTCAGCGGATCCAATACAGCACGAACAGTCCCACAAGCAAAACGATAGCGGGGATCCAGAAATGCACATCGGTAAGTATCATTTTCCAAACGCCGGCGGATTTCCGCTCGGAGCCTTGCTGATGCATGATTTCGCCTCATTCGCGAGGGGACCGGACCGCTCGCGATTAATGTCTGGAGGTGCAGCGCTGCGACCCCTTCTTATCACAATTCAGCGGGACCAGCAGGAATCGTAGAACCAGGGGACCCGGTACCATCCTGCATGATATGGCAGTAAGATGGAACGCAACTACACGCCTCGGAGAACCAAGGAAATGAATCATAGCGTTGTGAAGAACGGCGCCCGATACTTTTCGGACGCTCCACGCGTAACAAAGGGTAAGGAGCGATCTGGATGAGGCGACGCGTCCCCCTGAGAGAACCGGTCGGCGTCGCCCTCGAGACGCTGCGCGCGCATAAGCTGCGCTCTTTCCTGATGCTCCTTGGGATTATCCTCTCCGTCGCCACTTTGATCGTAATCATTTCGTTGATTTCCGGCGTAAATCAGTACATTGCAAACAAGGTTGCCAATCTGGGCTCGAACGCGTTCACCGTGATGCGTTTTCCGATCATCACGGAGATGGAAGAGATTGTTAAGGCCACGCGGCGCAACAAGATCGTCACTTGGGAGGATTACGAATCGCTTCGGGACAACCTGAAGCTGCCTTTGCGTGTCGGGGCGGAAGTACAGACTTCCGGGAGGTCACGGGTCGGACCGCTAAGCATCGACGACACCAGTATCCGTGGGGTGACGGCAAGCATGGGCGACATCAGCGGGCAAGAAGTGGCAGACGGCCGTTATGTCACGGAAGGAGACGAGAACAGCCGCGCGATGGTGACAACGATCGGAGCCGATCTAGCCGACAAGCTGTTTCCTGGACTGGATCCGGTCGGTCACGAGGTCATGCTGGATGGCCGGCCTTTCACGGTGGTGGGAGTGGCTAAGGCGATCGGCACGGTACTCGGGCAGTCGCAGGACAATTTCGCGTATATTCCAGTCGAGACCTACATCAGCATCTATGGAGCGTTCTCAGGAATCTGGATCAACGTGCAAGCCCGAGGCGCAGATTGGATGGATCGAACCGAGGATGAAGCTCGTGCTTTGATGCGGGCGCGGAGGCACTTGCGGCCCAACGAGACCGACTCTTTCGGAATTATCGATTCCGCGACTCTCATGCAACTGTGGAAGCAGCTGACTGGCGTGATCGCGATGGCGATGGTCGGAGTGGTCTCGGTATTCCTGGTGATCGGAGGAGTAGTGATTATGAACGTGATGCTGGCCACGGTCACCGAACGAACGCGGGAGATCGGCATCCGCAAAGCGCTGGGAGCCAGCCGGACCGACATCCTAATGCAGTTCCTGGTCGAAGCGTGTGTCATGACGGCGATGGGCGGTGCCATCGGCGTGCTCTTGGCATACAGCATCTGCGGCCTGGCAATGGCCACAACTTCGGTCCCCATGCATGTGCCAGTTTCTTCGGTAGTCATCGCCGAGCTCATTTCTGCTGCCGTGGGGATTTTCTTTGGGGTCTATCCGGCGCGAAAGGCGGCCATGCTTGAGCCGATCGAAGCGCTTCGGACAGAAATTTAACAGGTGAGTGATACAAAATGCGGATGACGCTAGGCGAAAACGCGCGGATGGCGCTCGCAACGTTGAATGAGAACAAGATGAGATCTTTTTTGACCGTCCTCGGCGTTGTCATTGGGATTACGGCGCTACTGTCGGTCGTCGCGGTCTTGATGGGTGTCTACAACGACGTAAACGCGTTCTTGAGCGACTTCGGGCCAACGACTCTCTTCATTTTCAAATTTGACCCAGGTATTCACACTTCTGGAAGGCTTACTCCGGAGGAACGGTCGCGCAAACCCTTGACCCTCGAAGATGCCGAGGCGATCGGCGAACTTTGTCCCGACGTCAAAGCGGTCTCGGTTGCCCTGATTCCGAAGATCGTAGAAGGCTCACCCGGAGGCCGTCCGCTGATGAGTGCGCGTTACAAGGATAAGGAAGTCGCCGGAGTGGATTACCACGGAGTCTTGCCGCAAGATGAGGAAGTATTCAACTCCCGAGCAGAGCGCGGAAGGTTCATCACGGAAGCGGAGAATTTGCACCGCTCTGACGTGGCGGTCATCGGGCCGGACCTGTCGAAAGCCCTGTATCCGGACGAGGATCCCCTTGGAAAGCCGATCCTTGTTGATGGCGTTTCGTACGAAGTGATCGGCGTTCTCGCGGCCCGGAAAGGACAATTGGTAAAAGACCAGGCCGCCGATAAAGCCATTCTCGTCCCTTATCGCACCTACCAAAAACACCGGCCCATGGATGACGAGAACATGATCGGTGCCGTCGCTTATCCGGGCCGCATGCCCGAGGCGGAAGACGAGATCCGCGGGGTGCTGCGCAGGCGGAGAAAGGTCCCCTACAACAAGCCGGACAACTTTGGCGTCTCAAGCGCCAAGGAGATTGCCGATCAGTTCCGCCAGATCACGTCATCAGTGGCCTTGCTAATTTCCGTGGTCAGTTCCATCGGACTTCTCGTCGGAGGCGTCGGCGTGATGAACATCATGCTCATGTCCGTGACGCAACGCACGCGCGAAATCGGAGTGCGCAAAGCCATCGGTGCGAGGCGGCGCGATGTCATCTCGCAGTTCTTGACGGAAGCGATAGTGCTGACTGGTTCTGGCGGAGTCATTGGCGTGTTGCTCGGCCTCGGCATCAGCCTGCTCATTCATCTCTTTATACCGAGCTTGCCTTCGGCGATTCCGTTGTGGTCGATCGTTCTGGCTGTGACCGTTTCGATGAGCGTCGGGCTATTTTTCGGGATGTATCCTGCCGTGAAGGCTTCGCGCCTCGATCCGGTCGAAGCATTGCGTTACGAATAGCAAGATTCACTCGTAACGCAGCGCCTTCATGGGCTCGACCCGGGTGGCTCTATAAGCAGGCCAATAGCTTGCCGCCAGGGCCACGGCAGCCAGGAAAGCCGCGGCTTCGAGCAGGGTCAAGGGATCGCCGGGCCGCAGTCCAAAGAGCAGCGCACGGGCGCCGCTGGTGGCGACAGCCGCCAACAGCACTCCGATCCCGACGCCCAGCCCGAGCAGAACCAAGGTTTGCCGGAGGACGATGCCAATCACATCCTGCCGAGTTGCGCCCAGCGCCATACGAATCCCGATCTCGTTTCTGCGCATAGCAATGATGTAGGAGATAACTCCGTAAAGGCCGATCATCGCCAGCAGTGCTGCCAGCACTCCAAAAAATGCCGAAAGCAAAGCCATCAAGCGTTCCTGCACCAACCCGTTCAGAATCTCGTTCTGGTAAATGTGATATTCCACCTTCATTCCCGGATAGAGAGGGCCGAGTTTCTCCCGGACCTCAGAGATCACCGCAGAGGGCGCCGCCGAAAATCGCAAAAATACGTTCGTAAAATAGTAGATGTCTGAATATTGCTGCGCCGGGACATACGCAGACGGTGGGACCGGTTCGCGCAGGCCGCCATATTTTGTATTCTTCACCACACCGACAATCTCATACTCCGTCTCCGGATAATGGGGCTCCGCGATCGTACGAATGGTTTTTCCCACCGGGTTGCCCGCGCCCATGAATTGCTTGACGAAGGTCTCGTTGACGATGACAACCGGCTGAGACTGCATATTGTCGCGATCGGTGAAGTCGCGTCCGGCAATAACAGGTATTTGCATGGTTCGAAAATAACCGGGGCTCACCCAGGTGAACATTGAGCTTTCTTGCGTTCCGCCAATGCGAACATCTAGCGAGAAAAAGCCGCCGTCCAGAGGCACATAAGTCGAGGTGGCCGCGGATTCCACCAACGGAATAGTTCGGATTTGTTCCAGAATATCGTGTTTGAAGGGTTGGTACCGGTCAGGGGGCAGGTCAAGCCGTCTAAAGTTGAGGTAGAGCCGCAAAATCCCACTTTCACGAAATCCCGGATTCAGCGTTCTCAAGTTCCAAAAGCTTTGTACAAATAAGAGCGCGCCAACCAGGAGCACGAGTGAGAACGCAATTTGTGAAACCACAAGCGCTTGTTGAAACGCGAATCTTTGACGACCCCCGGTCATGCCACGGCCGCCCGATTTCAAAACGGAACCTGGCTCCGTTCGCGAGGAGCGAAACGCCGGCGCAAGACCGAAAAGCAAGCAAGTCGATACGGCCATGAATGCCGTGAAGGACAGGACCCTCCAGTCATCGGTCATCGCCAGATAGAATGGATTTGTGTCTGTACTCAGAAACTTCACGACTGTTTTGCTGAACACCGAAGCTAAGCCGATTCCCAAGACGCTGCCAGCAGCCGCGAGAACCAAACTTTCCAAGAGCAACTGCTGCACCACCCTTCCACTGGTGGCGCCCATAGCCAAGCGCACCGCCATCTCTTTCTCTCGCGTGCTGGCTTTCGCGAGCATCAAATTTGCCAAATTCGCGCACGCAATCAGCAGCACCAACCCGGTCGTTCCCAACAGCAGCCACAAGGAAGTATCGTAAGCACTGGCGCGCGATTGCATCCCATTTCTGCCAGGATAGGCCGCCAAGCTCAATTTTCGGTAAGAGTCCAAAACTGATTTGCCGTATCCAGACGGCACGGTAGCCTCGAATATCCCTGGGCTGGCGGCATCCAGTTGCGCCGAGGCCTGCGACAGCGACCAGCCTGGCGCTAGCCGTCCCATGATCTGCAGCCAGAACACGTCGCGCCTGAGAAGAGTACCGTCGCCCGGGACAAAGGCAGGCTGCGAGCATGTGGGAAGCGCAACTTCAAATTGCTTTCCAACGTCAAGGCCGAAGAAGTCGCGCGGCGTTACGCCAATGATCTGCGTTGGCCGGTCGTAGATATAAATTGTGCTTCCAATGACAGAATCCTTGCCACCGAACTCGCTTTGCCATAGACCATAGCTAATCACAGCCCCGGATATTCCGCAGCCCGGCCGGTCATCTTCCGGTGTGAACAGGCGGCCTCGTACGGGGACAATTCCGAGTACTGGAAACATTTCTCCACTCACCCAGAGGCCCTCGGCCAGCCTCTCTTGATCTCCGTGTCCGATCGCATAGGGACCGCTTCGCCACGCGAATCGTCCGGAAAATGCTCCTTGTTGTTTTCGGATTTGCTCCCAGAGCGCAGTGCTCAGTGCGGTTTCGTTATCGTACCAGCCGAAGCCGGGAAGGCCTCCCTTGATCTCCACCCGAACCAACGAAGCGGGATCCTTTACGGGAAGATTCCGTAATCGGACGGCGTCCAGCAACTGAAAAATGGCGGTGTTCGCTCCGATGCCGAGAGCGAGCGTGAGGATCGCCGTTACGGTGAACGCAGGACTCTTGCGCATGGTTCGCAGCGCAAATCGCAAATCCTGGAGCACGGTCTCGATCCACAGCGGGCCGCCGACAGAACTCCCACTATTGTTTTGGGCATTCGTAGGCAGCGGCTGGGCGCCATTCTTCATCTTTAATGAACCATCCCACCGACTCATCGAGCCACTTTCCGCCGTAGCAAAATTCACACTTTGCTGCCTCGCTCAATTCGGGGCTGGACTGTTCAGATGCGGTTGCCCCTGATCGAGCCCGGCGATAGCGATACGCAAACTCGTTTCCAGCTCCTGCCAGGCAGAAACGAGACAGCCATAATGATCGAATGCGTGACACAGAGAATAAATCGATACGTGTAGAACGTGCAACTTATTTTGCGAGAATTGTTGCGGCCCCGAGCAAGCTGCGTCAGAGCTTGTCGGGAAAGAGGAACACGCGCTTGGCGAGTTCGGATCGGAGCGTTTCCGGCCGATAGTACCCCTTCAGAATCGTATCGTTCCCATCCAGCAAATCTGCGTTGTCCGCAGAGAACTCGGCCCAAGCTTGATCGCAACTTGCCCGCACCATGCGCTCACGGATGAGCAACAGGAAAGCCCACGTGATCGTTTCATTGTAAAGTTCTGGCTTGCCATGCGCTGCCGCGAACCGGGCCAGAGCGGAAGAAAAGCGTTCCAGCGCCTCGGTGGGCGGATAGCGGCGCAGATATAAGAAAGCCATTCTGACGTGGTCGGCATGATGAAAGGACCCGTTCGACAAAGTGGCTTCCTCAAATCGCTCCATCCATTCCTGTTCGGTCATGTTGAGTTATGGCTTGCGCTGAGAGTGCTGTTAATTTCACTCGACACGCACATCAGTACGGCTGCGGCGCGGACAAAGAGTCCTTCCACGCCACCAAGCGTAGGCCGCAGCCAGAGAGGCAGCCCTGTCTTGGCGAAGAAGTGAGCGCCCGAACTCGAGAAGGCAAATTGCCCAGACTCCAGGATCACCGCTAAACCCAAGGTCCAGCGTAATAGCGGGACGGAATACGTTGTGGGGAAAGGCTTCATTTCTCGCGCTTCACCTTTCGTCGGGGGTGACTCGCTCGCGATTCGGTCAGGCGATGGCTCGTGCGCGAATCCAAATCAAGTCCATAGAATTTCTTCAAGTCCCCGATGCGCCGGAGACTCCCCGCGCCAAACGGGCACTTACCGTCAAATGCATGCAGCACGATTCCTTCGAGGAGATCTCCGAGCGTCATATCGTGGTACTCCGCGATGGCTTTGAGCACCTTGAGGATCCGCTTTTCCATGCGCACGCCAGTTTGCACTCGTTCCACAACAAACTCTTTCGCGTCCTGCATCGCGCTTTCCTCCCTTGGTACCAAGGTACCAAAGTACCTCATAAAAACGCAAACTTTTCCAGCGGGATTCTCCAGGACAGGAAGCCCAGGTGGTGTCTCCCCTCCGTTCCAGATCTCAGGTTGTCTATCGGTTGCGATGTGCGGGTGTTGCGGCAGGAGGTCGTCTGCTCCTGCCCGTCCTCAGCGGCCTACCAAAGAAATTTCAGGCCGAATTGCACTTGGCGAGCAGTCGTGGACGTGCTTGTAATGGCCGCCGCCGTGCCGGAGAGGCCCGTCAAATTGGTCGCCGTCGGCGGCGTGAATACGATGAGATTGGGCGTATTGAAATTGGCGCGGTCCAGAATGTTGAAAAGTTCGGCGCGGAATTGCAGGCTCAGGCGCTCACGGATCCTGGTGTCTTTCAAAACGGAAAAATCCCAAGTCGCCAGTCCCGGGCCAATATAAGTATCTCTTCCGATGTTGCCAAAAAATCCGCTTACGGAAGGCGGGGCGATAAACGCGTCCGGATTGAACCACTGGCTGGGATTTCCAGTAACCACGCTGCCCTTGAAGTTCGGATTCAGGAACGGACGCACGGGATTCCGCGTGTCGCCGGAATTGGACGGGTTGTAGCTGAGCTGCGGCGTAAACGGAAATCCGGACTGCGCGGTGATAATGCTGGCGACCGACCAGCCACCCGCCAAATAATTCTTCCAGCCGTCCAAATCGTTCGCATACGGCTTGCCCGCGCCGAACGGAAGTTCGTAGATTGCGTTGATGACAGCGATATTGCTCACATTAAACGTCGCGAGGCCCTTGTCCGCGGCCAAATCGAACGGATTCGAAACCAGTCCAGGCGCATTCCCCGCTGTTGTTTGATTCAGAGAATCGCCATCGTCCAGCGTTTTCGACCAGGTATAGACACCGCGGACGGAAAGGCCCTGGCTGATGCGCCGCGTGACGTCCACTTGCAAAGCGTTGTAGGAGCTGACGCCCTCGGAAAACCACGTCCAGGTATTGGCCAGAGAGGGCGTAGGCTTTGGCGTGCCTGACGGTATGTAATCAGTCCCCGCCGGCACGGAGACTCCAGCAAGAGGCGAGCCAATCGGGAAGCCGATGGTGGGGGAGTTGGTGGCCGAAGTCGGAAGCGCCGGGTTGTATGTTGGGAAAACCGCCGGGCACGGCGAAGCAGGGCAAATCACGGGAGTTGGCTCGTTAGCGTCGACACCAACCATCTCGTGATAACCGTGCGATCCCACATACCCGACGGTCAGCGACGTGTTGCGAGAAATTTGCTGCTCGACGCGGAGCGACCATGAAATCAGCGTTGGCGTGCGCATGTCGGGTTGCACTCCGCCCGGCACTAGCTTTGCCGCCGCCGGAACCGCCGCCGCCGGATTGATCGGCAGGCTGGAAACGGGAAAAGAGGCTATGCTGTAGCTCGGGTTGTACGGCGCGTTTTGGTCCGTGCGATAGCCCAGCGCGTCCTGCAAATCGTTGTACATCCCGAAACCTGCACGAAAAACCGTTTTCGAGCTGAACGGGCTCCACGCTACGCCGACCCGCGGCTGCGGCAGAAACGTCGCGTGGTTGGTGGTGAAGACGGAGTTGCCAACTTGCGGCTGTGCCGAGATCACACCATCGGTAAACGTATAATTTGCCGCCCGGCCATGTGCTTCATTCCAGCCTGTCGAAAATTCCTGCCGGTAACCGAGTGAAAGGGTCAGCTTCCTTCCAATCCGGATGACGTCCTCGGCGTACCAGGCACCGAACAAAGACCGCCAATTCATTTCCGTCGGCGCGGGATCAAAGAGAAAAGAGCTCGTCGTCCCTTGCAGAAATGTCGTCAAGCTGGCGAACGTCGCTTGCCCATATTGGCTGAGCGCCAGCGTCTCGTTCGACTGGAACGGCTGCAACCACACACCAAAGCTCAGTTGATGACGCCCGCGCGTCAGAGTGGCGCGGTCCTCAATCGTGAATAAATTCCTGTGCACCAGCAGGTTGCTTCCGTTGTTGCTCCCGGCCAGCCCCACCTGCGCTTGCGGGTTGGACGCCGCGCTTCCTCCCACCACCACCGCCCCCACAGGCAATCCAGTCAGAAATCCCGAAACAGAAGCCGCGGGTGTGCCGGGTGTTGGTTCACCCGTGAAGTAATATCCCGCGCGCGTATAGCCCAACCTCGCGGTATTCAGTAGCGCCGGCGAAAAGACATGCGTCTCCTCGATGCTCAGCACCTGCTCGCGCAGGGTCTCAATATCCGTGCTGTAAGGATCGGCGGGAGTCGCCGTTACGTCTCCTCCATCATCGATGGTGTAGATGGCAGCAAGCGTGTCTTTCTGCGAAAAAATGTGGTCGACTCGCACGGTTCCGAAATCCTCACGTACGGTTTGCAGCGGACTGCTGAAAACTTCCGCGATTCCGTTGAAATCAGGCGCCCCGGCCGGCGCCGTAGGCCACAAATTCAGAAGCGGTTGGACACTGGCGACCGCGTTCGCTCGCGAGGTTGCATCGGGAACGAACGCCGCGGAGGTCTGATGCAGATTTTGCCGGAAGCCTTCATAGTTGGCGAAGACAAAGGTCTTGTCCTGCTGGATGGGACCGCCCCCAGAAACGCCAAACTGGTTGCGCTGGAATGGCGGCGCCGATCCTTGATCGAAAAAATTCGCCGCATCCAGCGCGTTGTTGCGCAAAAATTCGTACGCCGAGCCGTGCCACTGGTTGCTTCCCGATTGCGTCACGATAATCACCTGGCCGCCCGGGTGTTTGCCCAACTCCGCGCCGTAGGTGTCGCGCTCCACGTTGAATTCGCGCACCGCGTCCACGCCCAGCAGCATGCCGCTCGTTCCGCCCGGCTGCATGTTGTTTTCCGCCGCGCCCGAATATTCCACTCCGTTCAACAAAAAGATGTTCTGCTGTGGCCGGTTGCCGGAAACCGAGAAGTTGTTGGCTGTCGTGGAATTCGAAATCCCCGTTCCGCCGGTCTTCTGCGAAGTGAAGTTCACGATGCCGGGATTCAGCGTCAGCAACAGATCATAGCTTCGCCCATTCAACGGAAGCTCTTTGACTTGCCGTTCTCCCACCAGCCCCGAAATATCGCTCGTTGTCGTGCTGACCATGGGCGCCTCTTCCTTTACCAGGACCTGCTGTCTCTCGGCTCCCACTTTCAACCTTAAATCCACTTCCGCCTCTTGTCCCACCGCAAGATGGATTCCGCCGCGCGTCTGTTCCTGGAATCCCGCTTTCGACACGCTGATTTTGTATTCACCGACGGGCAATGCCAGCACCTCGTAACGCCCCGCGTCGTCCGTTACGGAAGGGCGTGCGGCTCCAGTTTCGACATTCGTGACCGTGATCGAGGCGGCCGCAATACGGGCGCCGGACGGATCCGTGATCACGCCCGCGAGGCTCGCGGAAACCTGCGCGCGCAGGCCCGGCGCACAGACCAGGATGAGAAGAAGCAGGCTGAAGAACATGTTCTTGCGCATGGGCAGATCCTTTTCGAAGAATGAGATTAGAGCATCAATTCAATACGGATTATAATGTGATGTCAAACCGGCTTAATACGGATAGCCCGTAGGCGAGTTCCTACGAATTGAAGGGGGCAAATTCGTACGGGAGATTCAGTCGCTGGCCCGTGCCTGTGTTGCCGAATCAGCGGGGATGCCCCGGCAAGTGAAGGAACGCCCCCAACCAGGTCAGTCTACTGCTACGCGCTTCGTTTGACCCGGGCTGGGCCGAAGGAAAGGAGCGCCGCAATCCCCTCAGAGGAGGGATGTGCGGCGCTCTTGGGGGTTCTGGCTGGTGGTTTGGGGAGTGCGCTGCGGAACTACTCTTGGTGGGAGCCATATTGCGCGAGTCGGCCGCAAGGCTGCGGTATCGACGTCCGCGCAAATTTTTGCAATTCCTGTCTTGTCATTCATCCGCTTTTTCCGCTTCCCGACGGATCTCTTCGGAAGTGTTGTTTTTGTGCATGGGTTCCAAGTGCAGGGCGCTTGCCAAACGGTTTCGCGGCAAACTCTGCATTTTCCTTGCCTTACAAATTCCTGCGGAGAGAACCGATGCATCAACGCGGGACACTGTGCCTTCGAGGAACATCCCTGCACTCGCAGGACTGGCCGGACGAAATCCTTTTCTCCGATGTAAATGCGGGCTTGGTAGATGAAAAGTTTAGGCCGCGGCCCCGCCGCTTTTTTCCCGCGAGCGCACTTCATGGCCGTCCCGTTTCAGGTAGCGGTACAGGCTTGTCCGGCCGATTCCCAAAACCTGCGCCGCCCGCAACCGGTTTCCCTGGCACAGCTCGAGCACTCGCTGGATATGCAATTTGCGAACCTCGTCCAGCGACAACGGCCTCCAGTCATCTCCGTCAGGTCTTCGCGGACCCCGCTGCTGCAAATGCTCCGGCAAATCCGCGAGGTCGATGAAATCCCCAGTCGCCGTAATCGCGGCCGTGGCAATCACGTTTTCCAGCTCCCTCACGTTTCCCGGCCAGGCATGCCGCAGCAGCACTGTCTGCGCCCGCCGCGTCAATCCGGAAATATTCTTTCCGTACACGTCGTTGTATTTTTTCAGGAAGTAGTGCACCAGCAGCGGAATGTCTTCGAGCCGCTCCGTCAGTGACGGCACTCGAATCTGAATGGAACTCAGCCTGTAGAACAGGTCCTCCCGGAACCGTCCCGCCAGCACCTCAGCCCGTAGATCCCGGTTCGTCGCCGCAATCAGCCGCACGTTCACCTGCCGCACTTCCGGCGAGCCCACCCGCTGAATCTCCCGGTTCTGGATCACCCGCAGCAGCTTCGCCTGCATTGGTAGCGACGTCTCCCCAATCTCGTCGAGAAACACCGTCCCGTTGTTCGCGTATTCAAAAAGCCCCGGCCGCGTGTCTGTCGCTCCCGTAAACGACCCGCGTACATGGCCAAAAAGCTGGCTCTCCAGTAGCGTGTCCACCATCGCCGAACAGTTGCAGATCGCCAGCTTCTGCTGGCTGACCGGACTGATCTTGTGGATCGCCCGCGCCACGAGCTCTTTGCCCGTTCCGGTCGAGCCCACCAGCAAAACGTTCGTATAATGCCGCGCCACTTTCCGCGCGAAATCAAAAACTTCGAGCATGACCGGGCTTTTTCCCACGATCCCATGGAACTCCAGGTCCTTCAATAGCTGTTCTTCCAGTGCGCGCACCCTTCGCCGCTGGTCGTACAGCGTCGCCACTTCATCGAGAGTTCTCTTCAACCGGATGCGATCAATGGGTTTTGGCAAGAAATCCGTCGCGCCTCGCCGGATGGCGTCCAGCGCCGACTCCAAGGTGTAGTCCCCTGTCATGACAATCACGTGAATCCCGGGGTCGTTGCGCAACGCGCGATCGAGAAATTCGTACCCGTTCATCCCCGGCATGTTGACGTCCGCCAGTACCAGACGGCACCGTCCCGATCGCACTAAGCCCAATGCCTCTTCGGGGTCGGAAGTAGTGACGGCTTCATACCCCATCTCTTCCATCACTCCGGAAAGCATGTCCAATTGGGAAGGATCGTTGTCCAGAATGCAGGGCGTCAGCGAGGTCCTCGGAACCGCCAGCTCCACAGTCTTGGTATACGCGTGTGCCACGCCAAACACACTCGCAACCTTTGCGCCATCCTCCCACCGCACTTCTCTGAACGCCTCCCGCGCGCGTTTCCACATCCCGCGCTACCTCGCTATGTGCGGAAAGCGTTAGAAATCAGCTATTTATGGACGATTCAACCAAGAATGCACCATCACGAGCACACAGTTTCTTCCATTTCACTCGAAACACAGACTTTCAACTCATTCCGATTCGGGTCACTGTCTCGTTTCGGGGCGGAACTCGACACTCACTCAACTTGCTTACCCAAGCTGCTTACCCACGTTGTTTACCATTGATCCTTGATATGGCGGCAGAGCTCCAGCTATGCGAACGAGCTCTCCAGTTCCTTCATTCGCGGTGTCACAGGATTGAGGCGGAACTGGTGCAGCCCGCTCTGCGTCCTTCTCACCGCTTCGGCTTCATAGACGACAGGGCACGACCGGTCGCCTTCTCCTGTTTGCAGCAGCCGCACAAAAAGGACAGCGTTATCGGGAAGGTTTTGTATGAGTGCCACGTGCTTGCCGCTGTCCTCATTCCACAAGAGGTCGCAGCGCTCCACAAAAAAATTCTGCTCATGGTCCCATCCGGATATTTCCACGGGATAAAGGCGAGTACCTGGGATAGGCGTACAACGAAGCATCGATGGCCTCCAAGGCATCGAAATGCAGCCAGAGAACCACTCGTCTCGCTGCGTAATCTATTGATAATGAAAAGATTATTTCAGCAGGAGCCGCCTGACGATGTTCGCGAAAGCAACGCGTCTTGGCAGACTGTTCCGAATCGGAGCACTACAGATGGACCGGAAGCAATAATCTGCTCGCGAAATTGTAGATGGGGTCGTAGATGTACTGAAAAAGAACGATGCCTACGATCAGCCCCGCCAGGGCTAGGCTATTTCCCCGCAGCCAGTCCAAATATCGCTGCGCCGTCTCTTCGCTCATGAACAGCATGACGGCTGTGCTGCCATCGAGAGGAGAAAACGGCAGAAGGTTGAATGTTCCCAGCAACAGGTTCAACGAAAAAAAGATGAGAAGTGTGGTGGCCACGAAATCCAGATGGTGTGTGACGGGATCGCGATGAAACCATCCTCCCGCGGCCCCCAGGTGCAGCCCGGCAACGGCGATTAGCATCAGCGAAAAATTTGCCGCCGGACCCGCCAACGCCATCCACGCCGAGCGCCGTGGGTGCCTGCGTTCCCAGAGGGGGTCGAACGGCGCGCTCGCCCATCCAAACATGGTGTGCATGAAGACGAACGAAAGCAGAGGAATCACAATCATGCCCCAGGGTTCGCGCCGCATGTGCGGCACCGGATTCAGCGAGACCTGCCCGCCCAGCGCCGCTGTTTCGTCGCCACCCATTTTGGCAACCAGTGCGTGGGCGGCCTCGTGGCATGTCGTCGAGAAGAGAAACGCTACATACCAGATGAATCCGAAGACGAGAAGTTCGGGAGTGAGTTCCGGCAAGAAATTTGGCCCTTTCGTTGGCTCAGCTCAAGCAGACTAGAGGTTGTCACTCCTCATTGCAAGTCGTACCACTCAGCGCCCGTTTCGAAAAATTGCCACCGGCCCATATTCTGTTAGTCTTCCGGTCAGAACGCCACGGATCCCGTACGAACTTGTCGCATCTCCCAACATTCCCCCGGTCGGTGGTAGACTCCCAGCATGGCAACCAAGACCAAAAGGAAGAAATCAATCAAATCCAAGAAGAAGATCACCCGAAAGCTGGTGGCCAAGAGTAAATCGGCGAAAAAAGCTCCGCGGGGCAAGAAGCCCGCTCCAAAGAAGAAGGCTCCGGCGACCGCAGCTGCAAAACCTAAAACTGCTTCGAGGAATCCTCGCGTGCGTGGCAAGCGCGAAGACGTGGACTCCGTCGTGTTCGAGCCTAAGGGCTTGGGCGCGCGCTCGGGCGGGCAGTCCGGCGACTTGCAGGGTTTGTCGAACCGCGGAGGCGCGGATTCCGAAAGCGTCGATGAATTGCTCGAAGAAGGCAATGCTTTCGAGGCTGAAGTCGTCAAGGGCGTCGAAGACGTTCCGGATGCCGACGAAAGTGAAGTACGCACCCACGAAGTCCCCGAAGACGATGTTCCGGACGAATACCTCGAAGGGGATGACTGAGGATGGATTTAGCCCGCACGTCATAAACAAGAGTAAAGGAGAGGCTTTCATCAGACTTATGAGATTTCCCAAAATTCTGTTCGTGCTCGCGGCATTGGCCCTATTGTCTTTTGCTTCGTACTCGCTTGGCGAGAACTCCAAGAGCGGCTCTTCCTCGGAATCAGTCACTGCCTATCTCGGCCGTTGGGATTTGACGCTTACGGCGGGCGGCCATGAATATCCCTCCTGGCTGGAATTGCGTCAGGAAAATGGTCAACTTAAAGCCGAGATGGTAGGCCGCTGGGGAAACGCGCGTCCTCTTCCGAGCGCAGATTTCACGAAGGGGCGTGTGAAGTTCGTCTCACCCAAGGATGAGGAGGGAAGCAAAGAGGACTTGGTCTTCGAAGGGACGCTACACGGAAATGTTCTTTCCGGCACATTGAACGGTCCCGATGGCAAGACCTGGCAATGGACAGGCCGCAGAGCGCCATCTCTCAAGCGGACCGGCACGCCAAAGTGGGCAGCGCCCATCGCACTCTTTAACGGCAAGGATTTCAACGGCTGGCACCAGTCCACTCCCGGCGCCTCGCCTGTTTGGAAAGTCGAAAACGGCGCCCTGGTCACTCCCGGCAATGGGCCTGAGCTTATCAACGACTCCAAGTTCGAAGATTTCAAGCTGCACGTCGAATTCAGTTGCGGCCCGGAATCCAACAGCGGCGTCTATCTGCGCGGCCGCTACGAAGTCCAGGTAGAAACCGACTCGATCACCGACCCGCCCAATCGCCGCATCGGCAGCATCTACGGTTTCATCGCGCCGGTACCCGAACTTCCGCGCACGCCTGACGTT
Organism: Candidatus Acidiferrum sp.; assembly: GCA_049794595.1. Classification (GTDB taxonomy): domain Bacteria; phylum Acidobacteriota; class Terriglobia; order Acidiferrales; family UBA7541; genus Acidiferrum. The sequence continues at coordinate 11,303 of JBARCY010000290.1, read as the reverse complement.
TGGCAAACCTACGACATCACTCTGATCGGCCGCCGCATCACCCTCGTCCACGACGGCCAAACCGTCATCGACAACAAGGAAATCCCCGGCATCACCGGCGGCGCCCTCGACAGCCATGAAGGACTGCCCGGGCCCATCTACCTCCAAGGCAGCGAAAAAGGCCACGTGATGTTTCGCAGCGTCGTCATCACTCCCGCGAGCGAGTGAGCGTTGCCGCCGAAACGCGGGTGCGACAATAGACGAAACGTTAGATCGCTAAACTGGTTCAGCATGGCGACGCAGCCATGGCTCGATTGTGGATTTACTTACGCGGTTTGAGTCGTACAGCCCCATTAGCCAGTTGTAGACCTCTAAGTCGTCGAAAAGCAGCTTATACCCGTTCAGCAAAAGGAAAATGCCGACGGCCGTGATCGCCGTCCGCTTGTTTCCGTTCAGGAACGGATGATCTTGCGACAAACTCTCGAAGAGCGCAGCGGCCTCCTCAATGGCATCGGCGTAGTATCCGCTTTCTAGACGTCCCAGTGCGGATTGTCAGGCTCCGTTGTCCCGCAGGCCATGGATTCCGCCGAACTTGTGCACCACTTCGGCGTTAATCTGGATGACTTCGCTTACCGATAAGTAGCGCCTCACTGGGCTAAGCGACGAAGGAGTTCGGGATGTTTGCTGACGAACTCATCCAAAGCTGCGCGGAAAGTCATTGCAGGCGCTTGTTCTTTCTTGAGGATGCGGACAAACTCCTCCACCGCTTCCTGCTGCTCGCGGGAGAGCGTGGAAATCAAGTTCAGGAGGTCTTGAGGTGACATGCTGGGGCATCTCCTGCCGCCACTTTAGCGCACATCGGCGGGAGCCGGGCGCCCCTTTCTTAAATTATTCTAAAGCACCCATCCTCAGTTTTTCCTCTCTTGCTTCGCGCTCTTCCAGTGCGCCTGGTCTTGCATAACCCACGAATTCGCGGTACACCCGTGTCGGACGGTAATCAGTAACAAAACGGTTCGATGACCGTGGCCACAAACTCCTGAGGAGCTCCGATGTGCAAATACTTGCGAATCACCCTCGCACTTTTCTTCGTTTCCGCGGCGTTGTTAACCGCGCACGCCACGGCCCAAGATCGCCCCATTGTCCTGAAAACCGCAACGGTGATCGACGGCAAGGGCCAAATTCTCCACAACACGGTCATCGTTGTGGAAGGCGGCAAAATCGCACGCATCGGCGGCGACGCCCCCGCCGGCGCGATCACCTACGACCTCACCAGTCTGACCGTCACACCTGGCTGGATTGACACGCACGCCCACATCTACTGGCATTTCGATAACGGCCGCCTCGCCGGCAAAGACGAGCCTCCCGTGCGCGCCATGCTCCACGCCGCAGACAACGCCATCGTTACCCTCCAGGCCGGTTTCACCACCATCCAAAGCCCCGGCTCGCCTCAAGACAAGGATCTCCGCGACGCCATCGCTCGCGGAATTATTCCCGGCCCGCGAATACTCACGTCGCTGGAACCTCTCGACGAAAAGAGCGGCCCACCGGAAAAACTTCGCGAACTGGTTCGCGAACGAAAACAACAAGGCGCGGATTTCATCAAACTGTTCGCATCAAAAAGCATCCGCGAAGGCGGCACGCAAACCATGACCGATGAACAGCTCCAGGCCGCTTGCGGCGAAGCCAAAGCGCTAGGGATGCGCACGTTGGTTCACGCGCATTCCGCGGACTCAGCAAAAGCCGCGACGCTCGCCGGCTGCACCTCCATCGAACACGGTGCCTACGTAACGGACGACGTCTTCGCGCTGATGGCGCAGCGCGGCACTTACTACGACCCCAACATCGGCCTCGTGCTGCAAAACTATCTCGAAAACAAGGAAAAATTCCTCGGCATCGGCAACTACAATGAACAGGGCTTCGCTTTCATGGAAAAAGGAATCGGCATTGTTCTGGACACTTTCAAAAAAGCGCTGCAGCACAAAGATCTGAAGATTGTCTACGGCACCGATGCCGTCGCCGGTGCGCACGGACGAAATTATGAAGAATTCATCGCTCGCGTGCGCGAGGGCGGCCAGGACCCCATGGCCGCAATCATGTCCGCAACCTCGATCTCCGCAGAGTCCCTCGGCCTGCAAAACAAAATTGGCGCCATCGCGCCAGGGATGGACGCTGACATCATCGCCATGGATGGCAACCCCCTCCAGGACGCTACCGCCGCTCGCCGCATAGTTTTCGTCATGAAAGACGGCACCGTGTACGAGAATCTTGTGCCTAATGCGAAGCGAACGCGGCGCACGAAACAGCAATGAACTGTTTCTGACGCCTCTTACGGAGTCAAGCTACCCAGGCCAAATGTGACGTATGTCCCCATCTAATCCTTGGTACGCACACTAAAGTGTGGCGATACCAACTTTTCAAATGCTCTAGTGACCGGAAACGCGACGGAATGTCCCACTATCGGACGGTCTTCCCGCCGCCTCCTTCCTTGAAGTTTTTCGTTGCCACTGTATTTTCAATAGTTTAGACACTTCGATGCGTGGCGCTAGAGGTGCGGCTGCCGTCTCCGTTATGAGCGCCGCAACCGTCGTCTTAGACGCCTACAACTTTGAAGCATCAAACGCCAAACTCTCGCGCGTCGCCCAGCGGAAAACCTTGGCTGACGCCCGGCTAGGAGACGGCGAGGCCTTCGCCGAAATGATCCAGCCCTACTCGCCGGGTCTCTACCGTCGAGCCCTGCGTATGACCGGCAACCCTTCCGACGCCGAGGATGCCCGCCAGGAGGCCCTCCTGAAAGCCTTCTCGCGCCTCAATCAGTTTGCGGGTCAGCAAGCTGAAGGGAAAGATGACCTCCACGCCTGGATTTCTCGAATCACAACAAACGCCTCCATCGACTTAATCCGCCAGCGCCGCGAAGGCAAATATGTCTCGCTCGAAGAGCCCGGTGCCACGCCCGAGGAAACCTTTGGCGCCCGCCTTGCCGCGCGAACCGACAATCCCGAGGAGCGATATGCTCGTAGCGAGTTGCGCGGCCTGATGGCTGGCGCTATCGCGCGCCTCGCTCCTGACCTGCGCCAAATCTGTCTGCTGCGCGATGTTTTGCAATATTCCACGCACGAAGTTGCCGCTCGCCTGGGCATCTCGACGGTTGCCGTCCGCCTGCGGCTCTTCCGTGCTCACCGAAGGCTCCGTGATGCTCTTCAGGATCGTATGCGGCAGAAGCGGCAAACCCCAGCCCCTGGCAGGGCGATCCTGCGCGCGCCAACGTCCTCGAAGCCGCTCCACAGTGATAAATTTCTGCAAATGAACGCTCAAGCCGAATTCGCCTGCGGCGACTAAACGAGTTCGTGCGCCAAATTTCTTCCAGACTAGAAAATCCAGGATAGCTCGATTTTCTTGGAGGTCACTTTTTCGTATGCTTCGGGCCCGGAATAGGAAGAAGCAGCCGCTTAGGGCCGCTCACAAACGGACTCCCTCGTTCGTAAAAACGAAAAGGCTGCTCGGCGGCGTGAGTGATGCCAATCCGCACGGCACTTGCAACAGCACCTTCTACGGCGCCCGTCCTCCCAGACCCCTCCGGCTGTGGATTTAGCAGTATTGCTAGCCAAAGTGGCCCACGCGAAAACAGGTCAAGTCCATCGAGGCTTCTGTCAATCCTCAGTGCCGCTGCCAACCGCCCAGGTCCGCGCGTGAGATCAAGCAGCATCTCGCTCTTCCTGTTGCGCTGCATCAGGTCAATTCCTTCGAGCGGTTCCAGCGCACGAATCAAAACGCCGCCGCCAACGCCAGCCTTTTCGCTCGAAATATTCAGCATGAAATGCATACCATAATTGAAATACACATAGACATGTCCATGCCGCAAAAAAAGTGATCGGTTCCGCCGCGTCTCTCCGCGAAAGTGATGCCCCGCGGGATCTCCCGGCGGATAACCTTCCGCTTCCACTATTCGTCCGCTGATCCGCCCTTCCGGCAATTCGCGAACCACGGCCTTTCCGATCAGAAAGCGCGCAAGTTCCAGCGTGTCGCAAGGAAGTTCTTTTCGCGTTAACCGGCGGAGTTTGAAGGAAGAGCGTTTCACGGCTACGGCGAGCTTACGTCGGGCGGCTCGTTGTTGAAAAGCCGGACTAATTCCGCGTGGTCGATTACCACGGCCGGGTCCGTCTGAATCGCGTCAAAATATTTCTTTTGGAAAGCATCGCCCGATTCCGAGGGCGCGAACATTTTGCGGGCCAGCGAAATGGCCGTGCGAACATCTTCTTGCGTGACGGGGTTTTCGCCGGCCAGCGTCTCGTCAAGCCGCACCACGAATTCCGAAATGTTGTGAAGCCATCCGAACTGTTGGTGGTCGATCACCAGCCGGAAGAATTCTCCCACATTGACCTTCCCGTTGACGCGCTCATATTCCCGCCGCTCCATGTCCAGCAGCGTCTTGTGAACGCGAAGAAGCGCGAGGCGCAGAGCCACGAGCTTATCGCGCGCAGCGGCGTCGTGGTTTCCCGGTGAAGATGCGTTAGCGTCAGGCGGGTTCATATTCTCTAGCAAGCTTTTATTGTCCGACAGAATGTGGTCATTTTCCAACCCGAACGCGGAATTTTCAGAACTTGTCACATCGCTATTGAGTCCGCAGAGATCAAGGAAGGAAAAGACGTTAAATCCAACTATTTTCATTCGTTGAACTAACCTTCTCAGAGGACATGCCATCGAACTAGATGGAGTCAAAAATACTGTGCCTCCGCGTGTCCAAGCGTGCCTTGCGCGCTTTAGCGAGCGGAGAAGACCAAAAGGAGTTGTGTATGAAAATGTCGAGATTTTATGTGGCATTGATTGGGGCTGTTTTATTGTTGCCCGCAAGCGTTTTCGCAGCCAACACCAATAAAAAATCGCTCCACTTGTATGAAAAAATCACCGTCAATGGCCAGCAATTGGCCCCGGGTGATTACAAAGTCGAATGGAATGGCTCAGGTCCAGACGTGACGATCAATATTGTCAAAGGCCGGGACACGGTGGCCACTGCGAATGCCCAGATGGTTTCGCAGACCGAATCGAACGACCAAGACGGTTACGCTCTGAAGCCAGGAAAAGACGGAAGTCAATCGCTGTCGCAGGTTTTCTTCACCGGAGAAAAATACGATCTGAATATCCTTCCATCGTCGAGCGCAAGCGGCTCTTAAGTTACAAGTTCCAGCGGCGCGTACTGACGAAACCGGCATTTTCAATATGGTTTTAACAAGATAGGTGAAGGGGTCTGCATCAGGCCCCTTCATTTTCCATGCATGGGGACGAACTAAGACAGCCAATTCTCCCGGCTCGGTCGCCGGACATTCGGGTACTCCCGCACGCACAGTGTTTCTTCCAGCCTGCAAATTTCCAGATAGGCAGAGAAGCGGACTGTTTATCCATTAGTTTTTCTGTGAACAAAAGTATCCGAACACCCCCCAAAATTATTTTCGCGGAGGAGTCATCTATTCTTAAGCAAATCGCGGGCAGCACTCCCCGCTCGTCCGGATTTACTTACCGGTGCTTGCTATTCCGAGATTGTTCTTCACCGAAAAAACATTGGCAACTTGGCTGGCGCGAAGATTAGCCAAGTTTCTATCGGACTCGTTGTCGACCACGCCTTCCAGCGTGACGTTTCCATTCTTCACGATGATGTGAATCGACGGCACGGCCGAATAGCCGTAGCGTGAAAGCACCGTATCTCCAAAAATCGCGCGGTATACGGCCCGGCGCAGCTGATCATCCATCGGTGATAGAGGCAGCACTTCGATATTGTTGTCCACGGAGCTGACGCCTTCGACGCTCTTCACAGCAGCCTCGGCGTCGGACTTGAGCGTCGGGCGAACTACTTGCCCCTCCAGAGTCACCTTATCGCCTTCCACTTTGTACGCCAGGTTGTCGAAAACCGAATAATAGGGCAGCATGACCAGCACGTGATGCACCTCGCGAATCAGTTGCTTCTCCGTCTTCGGTTCGTTTTGGTTCATGGATTCGTGCAGCGGGGCTGCCGGTGTATATGCTGGAACAGAGAGTGGCGCTGCGATTATCGCCGCTACGAATAGGGCCCGGAGTTGCTTTCTCATGGTTTTTCGCCTCCAATATGGTGATTCAACACCACCTATACTGGTTAGATTCAAGATGCAGCGGGTTGGCGCATACGTCTTTTACAGTATGCCAGTGATAGCATACGAAATCGGACCTAACATCCAGGTAAAGACGCCCGTTCGAGAATCTTCCGCAGTCGGATTTGTCTGCTGTGCAGTGGTTGTCAGAAAGAGAGTAACTGCGTGTTGATCATCGGACATCGCGGCGCCTCCGGACATGCCCCGGAAAATACGCTGGCCGCGTTCAAAAAGGCCGTGGCTCTGGGAGCCACTTTTATCGAGACGGATTTGCAGCTCTCGCGCGACGCTCATTTTGTGGCCATCCATGACGACACCGTCGATCGCACCACCAATGGCCAGGGCAAAGTACACGATCAAACGCTCGCTGTGCTCCGCCGGCTGGACGCTGGCTCCTGGTTCGGAAGCGAGTTCGCCGGAGAGCGCATTCCGACTCTGCAGGAAATTCTCGAATTTGCGAAAAAGAACGACGTCGTTTTTTATTTGGAGCTGAAGCCCAGCGGCTCCTGGGGCGGGGAACACGCTTTGATTGGCGCGCTTCGCGAGTCCGGAGAGGTCGCGCGAGTGGTGGTGATTTCCTTCGATCCCGCCATCCTGGGAGCGTTGCGCAAGATCGAGCCGACGCTCATGACTGGAGTTTTGTACGACGGGCAGCTTGCCGATCCTCAGAAGGCCGCGATGGATGTTGGCGCACGGCAAATCGTCGTGCGCGGCGATCTGGTGACGCCGGCAATGATGGTGGAAGCACACAAGAAAGACCTGCAAGTCGTGTGCTGGACAGTGAATCATCCGGCGCACGTTCGACTGCTTATGGCCGCGAGTGTGGACGGGATCATGAGCGACTATCCGGACCGCTTGATCGCGGCTCAGAAGAAAGACAACGAGAAGAGTTAGAGTGTGTCCGCCAGGACGGCGTGTAGCGCCGCCAACTGCGCGACGGAAAGTTGTTCCGCGCGCGCGTCAGGACGCAAACTCTGCGAGGCAAGGACCCCGCGAACGATCTCCGGTGTTGCGAGAGACCGAAGGTTATTCACCAACGTCTTGCGTTTCTGCGAAAAACACAATTTCACGAAATCCAGGAAAGCCGCTTCGTTGCCCAGCCCGAGCTTGGCGCGCTCGCCCGGGAGACGAAGTGTTACCAATGCGGAGCCGACCTCCGGCGGCGGACGGAAAGCACCGCGCGGAATGTGAAGAACGAATTCCGGCCGAGTGTAGAGCTGCGTGGCAACGGAGAGATAGCCGTATTGCTTGGTCTGTGGTCTTGCGGTGAGACGCAGTGCGACTTCCTCCTGGATCACGATATGAATTTCGTCGATCTGATCCGCGAACGTAAAGAAATGGTGCAGAATCGGAGAGGTAATGTAGTAGGGCAAGTTTCCATACGCGCGGATGCGCCGGCCAGCTGCTAGGTCGGCGAGATCGGTCTCCAAAACGTCGCCGGCAACGACAGTGACATTCGGGCATTTTTTCGCGAGACGCTGGAGGCTCGCCTGGAGCATCCCATCCAGCTCGATTGCATAGACAGGCGCGCCAGCGCCAGCCAGATGCTCGGTCATCTCCCCGTGGCCCGCGCCAACTTCAATCCAGCAGTACGATTGGTCTGGTGCAATCTTAAGTCCCGCGGCTGAATACGGCGGAACGCCTATGGCGCGCGCAATTTGTTCGCGTGATCCGGCATCCGCAAGAAAATGTTGGCCAAGACGTTGACGAGCCATGCGCCGAAAGTGTAACAGGAAGGCAGCCGAACGGTTCCACTCGCGCGGTTCCATCTTGACGATCGCAACAGGCTCCAGTAGCGTAAAATGATTGCGCACTGCGCGATCAATCACGTGAATGCGCCGAAGAAGAGAGAGACGCGTAAAGCGTCAAAAGAATCGAGCGGAGAGAAGCGTGTGAGAATTCTTTTCGTAGCATCGGAAGGCCTGCCGTTTTCGAAAACCGGCGGCCTCGCGGACGTGGTCGAGGCGCTTCCCAAAGCCCTAATCGCGCTGGGCTACGAAGTGGCCGTCGTTTTGCCCCGCTACCGGGGAACGAAACCCGGCGCCCTCGTGTTGCCGAGCCTCACGATTCCGCTCGCGAATGGCTTGAGATTCCCCGCAATTGTGGATGGCTCACAGGTCTCCGGCGTTCGCTATTTTTTTGTGGACGACCCCGCGTATTTCGATCGCGAAGGTTTGTATGGAACCAGCGCCGGGGATTATCCCGACAACGCGGAGCGCTACAGTGAATTCTGCCGCGCGGCGATCGAACTTGTGAAGCACGTCTGGCCAGCGGACGTCATTCATTGCCACGACTGGCAGACGGCGCTGGTCCCCGTGCTTCTGCGCTCATCCTACAGCGACGACCCCGCCGTGAAAAACATTCCAGTGGTTTTCACCATCCACAACATGGGCTACCACGGACTCTTCCCGAAAGAAGCTCTCGATCGTGCGGGCATCCCTTTGCCTTTGTACAATCCCGGCGCCCTCGAGTTTTATGGCAAGGTGAATTTCCTGAAGGGTGGGCTGGTCTATTCTGATTTTCTCACGACCGTCAGTAAGAAATACGCGCAAGAAATTCAGACGCCTGAGTATGGCTGGGGGCTGGACGGCGTAATGCGCGGCCGCGCGGACCGTCTCGTCGGCATTTTAAACGGCGTGGATTATTCCCTATGGAGCCCGGACAAAGACAAGCTGATCCCCATGAAATATTCCGCGAAAGACATGAGTGGAAAACATGTCTGCAAGCAGGCGCTGCTCGAATTGTTTGGGATTGCGCCGGAGCATGCGGCTCGCCCCTTGATTGGAATCGTTTCGCGATTCGCGGATCAAAAAGGTTTCGATCTGATCGCGGAGAAGGCACTCGAGTTCATGAAAGAAGACCTCTCATTGGTCGTGCTGGGCTCCGGCGACCGCAAATATGAGGAGCTTTTCCTGGCGCTGGCCAATGCCTTTCCGGGTAGAGTTGGCGTGAAAATCGCTTACGATAACGCGGTTGCGCATAAAATCGAGGCCGGCGCGGATATGTTTCTGATGCCGTCGCGCTACGAGCCTTGCGGCTTGAACCAGATCTACAGCTTGAAGTATGGTACGGTGCCAATTGTGAGAGCCACGGGCGGACTGGACGACACCGTCGAGCCGTTCGATTTGGAACACGGCACAGGCACCGGTTTCAAGTTCGCTGAATATTCCGGCAACGCCATGATGTACGCCATACGGCAGGCTTTGCACCATTGCACCGACGAGCGCATCTGGCGGCGCATCCAGCTGAACGGAATGGCCAAGGATTTTTCCTGGAAGGGACCGGCCGCGGAGTATGCGAAGGTATACGATGCGGCGCTGACCCTTCGGGGAGCAGGACAGGCGTCACGAAACCAAATAGGTGTTGCAACATCTAATTGAATTGACGAAGGAGAGACAGACAGCGGCCTAGCGGCAAGCTGTTGAGGACAAACAACATGGCTGAAAATATCCAGGCAGTGACGGACGCGAATTTCGAGGCAGAAGTGCTGACGGCAAGCAGCGCGCAGCCCGTGATGGTGGATTTCTGGGCGGAGTGGTGCCGGCCTTGCCACATGCTGGCGCCGACGGTGGCCGAGATCGCGCACGATTACGCCGGCAAGGTGAAAGTGATGAAGCTGAACGTCGATGAAGCGATGAACTCCGCGGGGCGCTACAACATTCGCGGAATCCCGACGCTTTTGGTTTTCAAGAACGGGCAAGTGGTCGAGCAGATAGTGGGCGCGGTGCCCAAAGACCAGATCACCAAGGCGCTGGACCGGCACGTCGTTCAAGTCGCCCAGTGATTTGTCGCGAGACAAAGACAGCAAGGTTTGGCAAGAATTTCGGGGCATGTCGTACTGTTGAGTGCGGCATGCCCTTTTCTTTTTGCGCAGGAATTGGGCCCTGCGTACAACTTGACCTCTGGAGAGAGATACCCGATTCCTTATTAGCGGTCGGCGACCGATTGCGGCGAGTTCGTCAGGGATAGGGGTAGATAGAACGAGCAAGAGGAGAGCGCTTGGAAACGGTGCCGTGTAATTTGTGCGGGTCGCGGAAATCCACACTCGTTTACGAGATGCCCGATAGGAAATTCTTCCGCGACGAGTTCTTTTCGGTCGTGGAGTGCGCGGAGTGCGGCCTGGGGTTTTTGAATCCGAGGCCCACGAATTTCGAGATACAGAAATACTATCCTCCGGAATATTTCGAGAAGCCCCAAACAAAAAGCAATGCTCGCTATCTCGAGCGCCGGTTCACTGCGGAAGCGAGTTATCTAGGGGCTCTGGAATCCGCCAATTCGGCGAAGAAGCTATTGGACGTGGGCTGCGCAACGGGAGACTTTCCACGATTCATGATTGAGCGGGGCTGGGACGTGGAAGCCGTGGAAGTTTCCGCGGCGGCGGAGCAGATCAAAGACTTCCGCGTATACACCGACGAGTTTCAAGACATCCCAGTGAACGAGCCGACCTATGACGCCGTGACGGCGTGGGCGGTTCTCGAGCACGTGCACAATCCGATCGCCTATTTTCAGAAAGCCGCTCGCGTGCTCAAGCCAGGCGGTTTGTTTGTTTTTCTGGTGCCCAATTTCCAGAGTGCGGCGTCGCGGCATCTTTTCTGTGAGGACGTGCCCCGCCACTTGTACTTTTACACGCGGCAAACCGTCGGCCGCTATTTGAAAAGCACGGGATTCGCATTGGTCGAGGAAGCGAACGGGCGCGACGTTTACAAAATGGCGCCGAACAACTGGCTGACGTACATGGTGCGCACGCACTTGTTCCGGCGCGAGTACACCTTTCAAGATGTGCCGCTGACGAGCAAGGAGTTTCGGCGGCTCCGCGAATTGCCGAAGGGTGTGGCGAGCGCGCTGAAGTACGCGGCGTACTCGCCGTTATCGGTCATTGACCGCATGCTGTGGCCGGCGATCGAGACGGCACAGATTCTGCGAAGGACCTACGGGAACAGTACGTACGTAGCCCGCCGAGTGTAGGGCCTAGATGGAGACCTGTCGGCGCGCAAGTTAACCGTATTCGATGGCCTTCCCCTGTTTTTTCGTAAATGTTGCTTCTAAAGGGTTTAGCTTTCCTGTAAGTCGATTAGAATCAGTGTTGGCTCTGTTGACATCCTCGGCACAAGTTGGATATCGAGGAGTCGACAGGGAGGGGCGAGAGGTGTTTTCTGATGGGACAGGAGGGACGATGCCCGAGGTTGGTCTCCTGCCCATTGCTCGTGT
>JBARCY010000289.1:0-17748 GCA_049794595.1 Candidatus Acidiferrum sp. | reverse complement strand
ACGGCTGCGCGCATGATTTAGATGTCGTCATTCATAGCGTAGGGCGACCATGGGGTCTACGCGCATGGCTCGGCGGGCGGGGACGTAGCAGGCGAGCACCGCCACGCTAACCAAGAGAATTGCTACGCCACCGAAGGTAATCGGGTCGGTGGGCTTGACTCCGAAGAGCAGACTCGAAATTAACTTGGTCAGGGCAAAGGCGCCGACTAATCCAAGCAGGACTCCCGCAAAGGCGAGCTGTGCGCCGCGGCCGATTACCAGCCGCCAAATGTCGCGGGGCTGAGCGCCGAGAGCCATGCGGATGCCGATTTCGTTGGTGCGCAAGCTGACGACGTAGCTCATTACACCGTAGATGCCCATCGCGGCCAGCACAAGCGCGAGGCCGGCGAAGACGCCGAGGAGGAAGGTAGAGAATCGGCGGGGCGAGACGGAATCGGCGAGCAAATTGTCGAGCGTCATGACGTGAGTGACGGGCAGGTTCGGATCGAATTTGTGGACTTCGCTGACGGCGGCTTGCGCCAGTTGCGCCGGATCGGAAGTGGTGCGAATCACAGCGTATTGGGGCCACCCGCTCGCATAATAGATGTCCAACGTTGGCGCGGCGTCCAAGCCATACTGGTGGACATTACCGACGACACCGACAATATTGAACCAACAAGGAGCGGGGTCGAGTGAACAGAGGTTGACGCGTTTGCCGATAATATCGCCATTCGGCCAGAATCTGCGCGCGATCGTCTCGTTTACGACGATATTTGGCCCGGCGTAATCGTGCGTATCCAGCGGGCGGCCCATGCGCAGTGGAATTCCCATGGCGGCGAAGTAGCCGGGGCTTACTCCGCGCGTCTCCGCAACGGGGCGCGCTCCGTTTGCAGGAAGCGGTTGGCCCTCGACGATAAATCTAGACGCAGAGCGCATCGCTGAACCGAGTGGCAGCACGTTGATGCCGCCGACCGCTTTTGTTCCCGGCAAGGACTGAAGCTTTTCGGCTAACTCATCGAATTGCAGGGAGTGTTTGCGGGCGACGGCAATCTGCTGCTCGGGGGGCAATTTGTTTAATTCAGCGGACGGTAATTGCGGCTGGTCTATCTCCATCGTCAAAATATGATCGCTCTGAAAGCCGGGACTGACCTCCATCAGATGATGAAAGCTGCGAATCAGCAAGCCGGCGCCTACCAGTGGAATGAGCGCGAGCGCAATTTCGGCAACGACCAGGAGGCTACGGATCTTTTGGCTGGCGGCGGCGCCTGAAGTTCTTGTTCCCTCTTTCAAGATGCCATGCAGGTCTTGCTTCAGAGATTGCATGGCCGGGATCAACCCACAAATGATGCCTGCCAGTAAGCTCACGACGAGCGTAAAGCCCAGCACCCAGCCGTTGAGGCTTGTCGCTTTTATGCTCGGGAGAGCGGAGGGAACGAACGCTACGAGGACCCGCAGACCTGCGGCGGCGAGGAAGACCCCAAGTGCGCCGCCGATAAGCGATAGCAAGGTGCTTTCCGTGAGCAATTGTGCGAGCAGACGAGAACGATTTGCGCCGAGAGCTATCCGCAGAGCGATTTCTTTCTGCCGGGAGGCGTTGCGGGCAAGAAGAAGGTTCACGATGTTGGCGCAGGCTACGAGAAGAACCAATCCGACCGCTGCGAAGAGAACCAGCAAGGCAACGCGCATTTTTACGGCGGAAGGATCTTCCATCGGGGTTGCCAGGACGCCCCAATTTTTGTGCGTGTCTGGAAACGCAAGGGCTTCCTGGCGATTCAATGCGTCAAGCTCTGCTTGAGCTTGGGCAATACTGACGCCGGGCTTCAGGCGCGCGAGGATGTTGAATTCGTGATGGACGTGGCTGTTCAGGTCGTCGCCGTACCGGCTCACGGGCATCCAGAGGTCGGTTGTGGGCGTTAACTGAAACTGCGCGGGCAGAACACCTACCAGCGTGTAACCGATTCCGTCCAGCATGAGCGTGCGCCCGACGACGGAGGGGTCCGAGCCGTAATGACTTTGCCAGAAGCGGTGAGTGATCAGGACGACGGGAGCGCTGCCGGGCTTGTCTTCTTCTGGAGTAAAGGTACGTCCTGCGACAGGATGAATCCCCAGGAGTGGAAAAAGTCCTGATGTGGCAAGGCGAACTTCGAGACGCTCGGCCTGACCGTCGCCAGTTAAATTAAACCCGCTTGATGGATCCACATATGCCGCCATCCGAGAAAAACTGCTTGCCTGCCGTTGGAAATCCTGAAAATCGCCAGCCGACATAGGAGTACGCGGAAAGGCAGGAAGGTACGTATTCGAAACTTGAACGAGTGCGCCTGGGTCTCGATAGGGCAGCGGACGCAGCAGGACATTTTCGACAACGCTGAAAATTGCCGTGTTGGCGCCAATGGCCAGACCGAGAGTGAGAATCGCAACGGCGGCGAATCCGGGATTCTTGCGCAACGCTCGAAAGGCTTGCCGTAAGTCCTGAAAGAGTGTCTCCATAGCGATCCTTGATCGATGAACTCTTAGACGCACGAGCAGCAACGCCGTTTCCCGTGGGCGGCTGGGTCTTACGATGCCACAGAAGCTGGAAATAATGTTTCGATTTTCTCGGATTCGCGACCGGGCTTATCGTGCAAGGCGCTGGCGGGAGGGAGCGGGTTCGAAGGCGCGAAATTCAAATTGCAACAGAGCGGGCAAATGCTCCGCGAAATAGGTCCAGTCATGGCCCCCGGGATACAAGTGAAATTCGTGGGGAATGTGGCGCGATGTCAGGAGCTTGTCCAGAGCTTGGGCGCCGGCGTCGAAGCCGTACTCGTCTTCCGAACCACAGTCGAAATAAATTTTTAGGCCCTTGAGGTTCGCGGTGCGGGCGATTTCGATGGGGTCATTTTTCTTCCAAAATGCGGCATCGAAGGGTGAGCCAAATGCATTGCTGAGGACGCGGAGTACGCTCATTTGGCGAGAATCTTGTGAGCTGATATTGGGAAGCTTTTCGATCAGGGCGGCGCTGAGGGCGCCCACGGCTGCAAAGAGCCGCGGATGCTGGAAGGCGATGTGCAGCGCGCCGTAGCCACCCATCGAAATGCCTGCAATACCGCGCGAATTGCGGGCTGACTCGGCGCGGTATCGCGTCTCGACGCCCGGAATAAATTCTCTGAGGAAGAAATCTTCGTAGCGACGGCGGCCGTCGCGCGAGTTGATGTAGAAGCTGGCGCCCGCGGCTGGCGTCACGATCAGGAATTCACCCAGTTGGTGCTGCTCCCATAGGTCTTCGACAAGGTTCATTCCGCCGGAATGAATGAGCATTTGATCGTTGTCGCCCAAGCCGTGGAGAAGATAGAGAATGGGATAATGGCGCGTTTTCTCGGTGTCGTAGCTCGGAGGGAGAAGGACGCAGTAGGAGACAGAGCGGCGCAGGATTTTGCTTGGTAACGAAACGCACTCGGCGCGTCCGGTGGCTTGGGCGGCCGGGGTTAGGAATGCGCTTGCAATGCATCCCAGCAGCAGCGCCGCCAGCACGGCGCGCCCAATTTTATTCATACCGCAGGGCCTCGACGGGGTTCAGGCGGGCTGCCCGCGAAGCCGGATAGAGTCCCGCCGCAAGGCTGACGGCCACCGCGAACACAATTGCTCCCAATACAAGCCACCACGGAACGGAAAATACATGGGCCGAGGGCAAATTTTGGCGATGCAAATAGATATTTGTGCCCCAGGTCAAGGCCCTGCCAATCAGCCAGCCAAACACCACCCCAAAAATTCCGCCGAGCAGACCCATTACACCGGCTTCCACAAAAAAGAGTTGCTTGACGTCGCGATCGGCCGCCCCGAGCGCTTTCAAAATACCAATCTCGCGCCGCCGCTCCAGAATGGCCATCACCAATGTGTTGATGATACCGAGCGTCGCCACCGCGAGCGCGAGGCTGCCGAAAATTGCGAGGAGAAGATCGAAGATGGTAAAAAACAATTGCAGATTGCGCGAGGCGTCGAGCAGGGAAAATGCGCCGAAGCCCATTGCTTTGATGGCCGTTTCGATGCCTTCCACTTGTGTGGGGCTCTTTGCGCGAACCGTTAGGCTTGCATAGTTCTGTTTTCCGTTTGCGGCGCGGACGGCATCGCGCAGATCGTTTACCTGAGCGGCACGAAGAGTGGACGCCACATCGAGGGGAATCAGCAAGCGTCCGCTGCCAAATCCACCGAAGCCTGCCGCTGGTTCCGTCTCGACAATTCCGACGATGCGCAATGTTTTCTCGCGCGGGACGATGGAAAATCCGCCGGCGCCCGCATCCTCAGCATCCGTTTTGCCGCCGGCATCACTCGCGGAATTTTGCGGCGGCAGCGCTTCGCGCTCTGCGTAACGCACGACTAGATCTTTGCCGATCAGAGTGGCCGGCTGTGGAGACAAATCCTTCGCCAATTGGATTTGCAAAATTGCTTCATCGGCATTCTGGCTCGAAAAAAAATTACCTTGAATTCCGTCGTACGCTCCAGTCTGTTGGGCGGAGGCCGGCACTCCCGCGACGATTGTGGAAAAAGGAGCTCCGTTGTAGCGAACTTCGGTGGGAAAGCGGATTTGTGGGTAGACTTCCACTACGTTCGGGAGGCGTTCCAGCTCTTTTCGCGCATCCTCATCAAGCTCGCGCGCCGCTTTTTCTGGCACGGGATTTGCCGCCGCCCTCCGCATGCCCTCAAAAGCTCTACGCTGGGTGACCATGACGGTATCGAAGAGTCCAGAATTGGAGAGGCGCTTTGTGGCCAGCTCTTGCAGGCCAACACCAAGAGAAAGCATGGCGACCAGCGATGCGACGCCGACCGCGACGCCGAGAGTGGTCAGCGAATTTCTTAGGACAGCTTCGCGCAGATTGCGCAACGCGAGCTCGCCGAGGTCGCCCGCCTTCATGATTTCACTCCGTCACTGACCAGTTTGCCGTCCGCAAGCGCGGCGATACGATTCGCGAAGCGCTCCGCAAGGGGCCGTTCGTGTGTCACCATGACGATGGTCATGCCAAGCTTTTGCTGGACCTCTTTCAGCAGGAGCATGATGGATTCGCCGGTGGCGCTGTCCAGATTTCCGGTTGGCTCATCGGCGAATAGCAGGGTGGGGCGGTTGACGAGCGCACGCGCCAAGGCTGCGCGCTGCTGTTCTCCACCGGACATTTCGCTCGGACGGTGGGTCAATCGCTTTTCGAGATGCACGCGCTCGAGCGCTTCCTGCACACGCTGTCCACGTTCGCCACGATTCACTTCCGCCAGGCGCAGCGGCAGCTCGACATTTTCGGCAAGCGTCATTCGCGGCAGCAAATTAAACGATTGAAAAACCATGCCGACGGTCCGGCTGCGATAACGCGCCAGTTCGAGCGAGCTCATCTCGGAGAGATTCTTTCCGTTGGCGAAAATTGCGCCACCTGTCGGTCGGTCCAGCCCGGCCATCAGATTCAGCAGCGTGGATTTTCCCGAGCCGGAGCTACCCAGCAGGGCCACAAATTCTCCCGCGCGCACTTCAAGCGTTACGTCATCGACGGCTCGAATTACCGCTGAGCCCATCTCGTATTGCCGGGAAACGCGTTCGGCGCGAACAACCACACCATCACCGGTGGTCATCATTAGCCTCTCGATGTTACTACGCATGGCGAAGGCTTTGAGTTACGAAACGTTTATCCGCTTCTCCGGCTGCATGAGTATTTACTCCCGCGCACAAGGACTGGCCTACGGACGCGCCAAGAAAGTTTTAACAAATCGCCCTTGACGCAGGAATGCGTGCCTGCTATTTTCATAGCATAGATGCTAGAAAAATAGCACATGAGCCGAAAACCCAAACCGACCGCACTTTCCCGCCGCGAACGTCAAATCATGGACATCCTCTACAAGCTCGAGCGCGCCTCGGTCGGGCAGGTGCTGGCAGAGATCGCCGGCAAGCGCAGCTATTCGACCGTCCGCGCGCAGCTTCGGGTCCTCGAAGAGAAAGGCCACGTTCGCCATGAAGAACACGGCCTACGCTACGTTTATGTGCCCGCCGTGCCGCGCGAGGTTGCCCGGCGCTCCGCGCTGCGCCATCTGGTCGAGACATTCTTCGACGGGTCTACGGAAAAAGTCGTCGCCGCACTTCTGGGCGGCGAGGTGACGCGCATCTCCACCGAGGAGTTGGACCGCATCGCGGCCCTCATTTCGAAAGGCCGGAAGGAGAAATAGTCATGCATTTTCTCGCCGATTCTGAATTTGGCCTTGCATTCCCAGTTGTTTGTTGCTTCAAGACGACTCTTCTCCTCGTCTGCACATGGACAATTGTCGGCGCCCTGCGCCGCGCCTCCGCCGCCGTGCGCCATCACGTGTGGGCGGCCGCGATTCTTGGCATGCTCCTCTTGCCCCTTTTGGAAGTTCTCCTTCCGTCGTGGCATTCCTCCATGTTGGGCGGCGCCACCGCATTTTGGAACTCGCCTCATCAGGGCGAGACCAACTTGGCCGCGCAAACCATTCCTACCGCGATTGTTCACGTCACACCCGGATCGTCCGTTCTGCCCACGTGGGCGGTTGTACCTTTTCTCGTGTGGGCTCTTGGCGCGTTATTTGTCCTTTTCCGGCTCACTGTGGGCCTAACGCGCCTCGCTTGGCTGTCAGCGCGCGCAACCTCTCTCTTCGAAGACGATTGGATACGCGAAACTCTTACGATCTCCGCATCTCTGAAGATCGGCCGTTCTGTCCGTCTGCTGGAATGCAGCGAGGCATTGGCGATGCCGCTTACTTGGGGAACCTTCCATCCCGTGATTGTGCTCCCCGCGGGCGCCGTCAATTGGCCGAACGAACGGCGGCGCATTGTTCTCTCGCACGAACTTGCGCACATCGCTCGTCATGACTGGCTCTTGCAAATCTGCGCCGAGCTGGCGCGTAGTTTCCACTGGTTTAACCCACTTGTTTGGTTGGCAGCCGCGCGGCTACGGCAGGAGAGCGAGCGCGCTTGCGACGACGCCGTGCTGCGGTCCGGCATCGCGCCCGACGTTTATGCCGGCCAGCTCCTCGATCTCGCAAGGACCCTCGAAAGCTCAGGTCGCGCCTGGTCCACTGCTCTGGCCATCGCACGACCAACAAATCTTGAAAGGAGATTTGCTGCCATGCTGAATCCGTCGCTTGACCGCCGTCAGGTATCTTCACGGACAAAATTTCTAATTCCGTTTCTAGCTCTTGCGTTGTTACTCCCGCTTGCCGCACTTCGCCTGTCGGCGCAAGACCGCGCGGGCAAAACCTCGGGCGCTGTCCACGACCCGAGCGGCGCCGCTATCGCCAACGCCACCATCGTGATGTCCAACCATGATGCCAAAACGATCGACATGACCACCACGGACCGCGAAGGCAATTTCAACTTCGCAGGCTTGCCAGCCGGAAGCTATGAGTTGCAGGTTCTCAAACCCGGCTTTCAAACTTACCGTCAAACGGATGTCTCGCTCGATGCCGGTCGAGAGTTCACTGCAAATATCAATTTGGAAGTTGGAGCCATTACAGAAAATGTGATGGTTGTTCCGGCGAACGGGGGTAAGCCCATGGTCACCGAGAAAACCAACGGCAAGTCTTCTCGTCTCGTTGTCGGTGGCATGGTTGAGGCTGCCAAACTCGTGAACAAAGTCCAGCCCATCTACCCGGAAAACGCCAAATCGGCGGGCGTACAGGGAACCGTCGTCCTTCACGCTGTTATTGGCAGAGATGGCAAACCGCTCTCTCTCCGCGTCATGAATGGGCAAATCGATCCCGATCTTGCTCGCTCCGCGGTCGAGGCGATCAACCAATGGCGTTATACGCCGACACTTCTCAATAAGGAACCCATCGAAGTGGACACCACCATTAACGTAGTTTATTCGCTCAATCCGTAAGATTCTGTCGGAATCTTGATGCCTCTCAAGCCGCTACAAAACATGCCAGCCCTGCTTTTGTTGTTCGTGCTGACATCTGCCGGTTGTTCGGCGAGGCGGCCAGTGGCAGCCACTGAACCGGCTTTTCGCTTGGGATCGTTGTACGGCGAGCCCGTTTTATTCGCGCCCTCAACCCCGGAGACCAGCCCAAATAATTCCGGGATCGACGTCAAATTGGAAGTTCCCTCGCACGTCGTATCGACCGGCGCAGATTGTCGGGCTGTAAACGGACCATTCAATGTTCAAATGGCACAGAATCACCCGCCTTCCGTTCAGATTGTATTGCCCTCGCCAGAACGTTGGATCAGCGATTTCCACGGGCTCATCGGCCCCGAGGGTGATGCCGTAGCCGCTCTATACAGTGTTTTGGCCCAGCTGGATCAGCTCCAACAGGCGGGCTGTTTCGGAGAAGGCGATTCCGTGGTTCGCGATTTCATCCTGCAAAGTCTTCCCATGGAGCCGAGGGAAAGTCTATTCAGTTATTACGGGTACCGCCCGAATCGGAGCGGGCTGAATCTCAGGCCAAGTATGCGCCTGAAAATCCAGCGAGCGTATCTCAGAGCTACTAAAAACGGCGAGGAATCGCATGGGTCCGAAGACTCCGGAGGCGTAAGCCTCGTCTATTTCAATGTCGAATCGGGGAGTGATGGGGAAATTCAGTTCCGTCGCGCCGGAGATGTTCGATTCACGCCACGCGTGCTCGGTAGAGAATTTCGAAATACGGGTCTGGAGACTGATTTGGCCGGTATTCCTGCGGAGCTTAAATACCGGTTGGTTTTCTACACGCTCTTGGTTTCCAAAGAACAGAAACTCGCGACCGCCATTCTTGGGGCAAGCGCCTTGAGCCAACTCGACGAAATGGACCGCAAACTACGGTTGCTGCCCGAAGATGGATGCAAGAACTTCACCGGCATAGGAGGTGTCGTTTGTCTCGAGTTTAAGGGGCTGGTGACGGTGACTGTTCAGATTCGGGTGCAACTGAACGGCAAGTCTAGATTCGTCGACTGCGGAACTAGCGTGAAGGATCTCGTGCCGGAGAGCGCCCTTGCCTCTCTGAGGATTCAAAGAGAATTTATGAGTTCGTACCGCGATATCCGCTTCAAGCGGGGGGATTCGAACGTACTGTCCCTTGCCTTGGTGGGCGGCGACCGCTTGACGTGGTCTCAAACTGCGCCTGGCCCCCGTTGAACGGAGCCACGATCCTTCCTCATATCAGCGTTAATGCGCATTGCCGGGCAATTTATCATGCTTGTCGGCTTCACCTCCGTTCGATGTTACGCTCGCCTCTTCGACGTAGATTTCCAATGAGAGTTCTGAAACGGAAGGCCTTCGGGAACATTGCCTTGAACAGGGCGCGCCGCTCGCGCCGAGATTATGAGTCGCGGAATCCATCGGTTCCACCGGCAACATGCAAAGGCCTCATGACGAATTTGTGTTGTCAGTTGGAGAACTCCGCATCGTCATAGACTTTGTCGCCGCGAAGCACATCGTTCTCGCTGGCGTTCCAGTCCTGGTTGGAAGAGATCGAGAAAGAAACTGCTGCGTCTTTATTGGGATCGGCGAGTGTGTAGAATTTCGCGCCGTTGAAGGCGGTCTGGCCGGGAAGGAAGCCGCTGATTAGATTCGTTCCATCCACGCTAATTTGAAAGTCGGCGATGAGCGCGGGACCGCCTACGGTCACGCCGAGGTCGTAGCTGGCTTTCACACTGACGTGGTCTTTCTCAAATCGGATGCGGTAGTTGATCGGGAGATCGTCGTCGGACATGGGAGGCTCCTTTCCGAGAAATGGCGGTGTGGCTATGTGTTGCTCCCAGTATAGGTATTCTGGCATTTTGGGCGCCACCGAAAAGGTGCGGGTTTGTTTTTAACCGGGCCCAATGGCGGCGCGAGATACGTTTCAGCACAATCGCGGCAGGAATTTGCCTTTCAGATGGCGCTCTTCTTCTACACTTTCTTTGATCCGAATGGGTGCAAGCTGGCGAGCTGTGATCCAACGGGCCTCCATTGGCGAGCGACTTAGGAAGTAACGTCCGGTGGCGGGCTGCGGGAGGTCTGTGTGATATCAAGCGAAAACTTCGATCTGATTGTGATCGGCTGCGGCCCAGCCGGAGAAAAAGCCGGCGCCCAGGCTGCCTATTTTGGCAAGCGAGTCGCGGTCATCGAGCGCGCAGCGTACGTCGGCGGAAGTTGTATCAACACGGGCACGGTCCCCAGCAAAACGCTGCGCGAATCCGCGCTGTATTTTTCGGGACTGAAGCAGCGCGGCCTCTATGGCATCGATTATTCACTGAAGGAAAATCTGACCGTGCAGGATTTTATGCATCACGAACGCGCAGTCGTGGAAATGGAACGGCAGCGCATTTTGAAAAATCTGGAACTGCATCATATTGAGCTCGTTCGTGGGCAAGCGGCATTTGAAGACGCGCATGCTCTCACGGTCAGTGGCGCAAATGGTACGCGAAGACTTCGTGGGGAGGTCATTCTGATTGCCACTGGATCGAAACCGCATCGGCCTCCGGAGATCGCCTTCGACGATGTGCACACCTTTGATTCGGACACATTTCTGCGGATGGACCGCATTCCGAAAAGTCTCGCCGTCATCGGCGGCGGCGTCATTGGTTGCGAATACGCATCGATCTTCGTGGCGCTAGGCGTAGAAGTTACACTTGTAGATGGCCGGGATAGGTTGTTGCCATTTCTCGACGCGGAAATCTCCGAGCGTCTCCGCGACCGCCTCACGGTTCTCGGAATGCGCTTCTTATTCAACGAGCGGCCCGTAAGAGTGGAGAATTCTTCTGGTGGCGTGCGCCTCTCCATGAAGAGCGGTAAGACGCTCGATACCGATGCGGCACTGTTTGCCGCAGGCCGCCGCGCTGCGATTGACGGTCTCGGGCTGGAAAAGGCCGGCCTGGCGATCAACGACCGCGGATATATTTCCGTGGACGAAAACTATCGGACTTCTGTTGCGAATATCTACGCTGCCGGCGACGTGATTGGATTTCCTGCTCTGGCATCGACTTCGATGGAGCAGGGGCGCGTCGCCGTTTGCCACGCCTTCGGATTCAAGTACAAGCAACGCGTCGCTTCCATGCTGCCGATGGGGATTTACACGATTCCAGAAATTTCCGCAGCGGGAGAAACGGAAGAGTCCTGCAAAGAAAAGAAAATTGATTATTGTGTGGGGCGCGCCCATTATGAGAACAACGCGCGCGGCCACATTGTTGGCGATACCGTCGGAATGCTGAAGCTCATTTTCGCGCGATCAGACAGAAAGTTGCTCGGCGTCAGCCTGATTGGAGAAATCGCCACGGAGCTTATCCACATCGGTCTGATGATTCTCGATAACGGCCAGTCCATCGACGAGTTTATCGAGCAGGTGTTCAATTATCCGACGCTCTGCGAGACTTATAAGTACGCGGCTTATGATGGCCTGGGCAATCTCGCTGGGCATAAACTCCGTGAAGGCTAGCGGACGCGACTGTCTTTTGGCATTCTCAACGCGGTGAGCAAAATGAAGCCCAGTCTTTCTCTCCTGTTCGTTTCCGCTATCGCCGCCACACTGATCTTTTCCTCTTATCAGGCGGGCGCGCGGTCTGGCCCGTCGGAACAAGAACCAGAGCGCGCCTATCTTGGCTTCGATCTCAACATTTTTCCCGGCGCGGCTGCACTTCCGAAGTTGCGAAAGACGTTTGCATTTGGCGGCTATTGGCTGAGTCCTCCGCCGGGAGAGAAGTCAAACCCCTGGATCGGGAAGCGCGAGCTGATGCGTTCGCAAGATTTTGGCTTTCTGCTTCTTTACCGTGGCCGACAGAGCCGCGAATTAAAGAGCGAAATGGTGGCGATGCAAAGGGGAACTCTCGATGCTCGGAACGCGGCGGTAGCAGCCAAGAAAGATGGATTCCCCGCGCGAGCAATCATTTTTCTCGACGTTGAAGAAGGCGGCCGCCTGCCCGCGACGTATCACGCCTATTTGCGCGCATGGGCCAAAGACATTGCGGAAGCTGGCTATCGTCCTGGCGTCTATTGCTCGGGGATGGCCGTAAGAGAAGAGCCCGGCGTCACCATTACGACCGCGGACGACATCCGCAGCCATGCGCCTGCGGCGGATTTCACCTTTTATGTGTTCAACGATGCTTGTCCGCCGTCGCCGGGCTGCACTTTCCTGCAAAATCCTCCGCCCCCGATCGGGAGTGGCATTTCTTATGCAGAGCTATGGCAATACGCGCAGTCGCCCCGCTCTAAGGAACGCACCGCGCACTGCGCGCCGGGTTATCACTCTGACGGCAATTGCTATGCGCCCGGCGACACCAACCACACGTGGTTTCTCGACTTGGATTCCTCCAATTCGCCTGACCCGTCGAAAGGTCGATAATCTGTGAACGAAAAAAGGCGGCTCAACGCCGCCTTTTTTGTCGAACCACATTGTTCTCTGCTTAAATCTGACCCATACCGCCGTCGACGTGAAGTTCTTCACCGGTGATGTAGGACGAATCGGAAGATGCCAGGAAGGCTACCGCCCCCGCGACTTCCTCGGGCTGGCCAAACCGCTTCATGGGCACTCTTGCGGAGACGTTCTTCGCGAATTCATCCACTGCTGCTTGCGGCAATCCCGTGCGGCCGAAGATCGGGGTCGCGATCGGCCCAGGTGCGACGGCGTTGACGCGGATGCCACGACCCACCAACTCAGCCGCACTCGTGCGAGCCAAAGAACGTAGAGCCGCTTTTGTCGCGGAATACGCGCTCGTCCCCTCTGTGCCCTTGATGCCGGCGACGCTGGTATTTAGAATGATCGAAGCGCCGTCGTTGAGGTGCGGGATTGCTTTTTGAATGGTGAAGTAAGCGCCCTTGACGTTGGTCGCAAAATTCTCGTCGTAGATGGCTTCGGTGGTTCCGGAGAACGGCGCGAACTTCGCCACACCTGCGTTTACGAAAAGCACGTCGATCTTTCCGTATTTCCTTTCCACAGCCGCGTAAATTTTGTCGATGTCTTCCAGTTTGGAAACATCTGCCTGGATGGCCAGAACGCCATTGCCGAGCGCCTTGGCGGCCTCGTCAAGCGTCTCTTGATTGCGCCCTGCGATCACTACGCGGGCGCCTTCCTGCTGCAATCGCTTTGCCGATGCCAGCCCGATACCACTGTTGCCTCCGGTCACCACCGCAACTTTTCCTTCGAGTCTTTTCATGGTCCTCTCCTCTTAGCTCACTTTGCGCCATAAATGCCGGCCTGGGGATCAGGCCGCTTTGCCCTTCCCTGGATTCCGATACTTAGATGAGTGTCGAAACGATTGGTTACACTTTTTTCAGAGATGACGCCGATCACGGACGCAAGTATGGCCGGAAAGCCACGAGGTCCGCTACAATGAGATTTGAAAATGGACCGCGCGCAGATTGAAAAGATTTCAAAGGCTTTAGCGGATGAGACCCGCCTGATGATCTTTGAGGCCATTGCTCGCGAAAAGCAGATGAACTGCGGCGAAATCGTGTCTCTACAAGGGGTTACTCCGGCTACCGTCTCGCATCACCTGAAAATCCTGAATGAAGCCGGGCTGGTGGAATGCCATCGCGAAGGCCAGTTCGTTTACAGCCGTACCGTGCCGGAAGTCGTGCAGGAGTACGCGCGCGCCCTCGCGCAGATGGCTCGAGGTAAACTGGAACCGAGTAGACGCTGAAGCGCGCGTTTAGTCCGTCGGATTTCTCGGGAACTTAAAGTAAGGGAGCCGCACGCCATCTATCAAGATTTGATCCGCGCGAATATTTGCCGGCGCCTCAAATCCTGCTGCCCCGCCATTCGTCACGTAGTCGTCTTGATCCACACCGTCTCCGCTGACGCCCAGGCCGCCTACAAGCACGCCATTGCGGTAGAGCCCCGCGCTTCCCGGAAAGAACACGATGCCACTTTTATTGATGTTCGGCGGTCCTGCCTGGAATCCCTGCGTGCATGGATTGTCAAGATCTTGTAAATAAATGTTGAAAAACGGTCCGGCCGGGGAACCGTCGATCCCCGGTGGGAACAACGGTTGCGCGCCAAAGCTGATCGTACGATTTGTGACGGCCGTTCCCATGGGTACTTGGTTCAAATCCGCTGCCGCACGCGCGGAGCTGTTGAAATAAACCATGTTTCGCGCTTTGCTTGCTGCCACATCGATGCTGAAAACTGTCGAATCCTGCATGCGTCGCAGGCCGATGATAGTGCCATCCAGGTCGGCAACAGCGATCGTCATTCGCGCTCGTACGCCAATCGGCAAACGAATCGCGGCGCGGGTTTGATCTGCGGTCGTTTCGGCATTATTTAAAATGGCTTCAACGTCCGTAGCGCTAAGTCCACCGAGAGGCCCGGCGGTAGGCGTGATCAAGTCGCCTTCCGGAGGTTGTCCAACGCTGCTGGTGGGCGCAACAAGATAAGATCCGCTGCCGACAACCGGTCCCGCCGAGACATTCGCGGGCAGCGATGTCTGCAACACGAAGGGAAGTGTGATTCCATTGAGGGAAATCACTCCCGGAGCAGCTGGCGTGGGCCCAAAGGAATCCGCCGGCCCGGCGCGCTGCGCTGTCGATCCAACAAACGCGGCATATTCGGCCAAGTTGAGATCGGTCGAAGAAGTCACTACGCCAATGCCGCCAAGGACCACATTCTGATAAAAAATCGGCACGCCGCCGGGATTAACCGCAAGCGGATCCGAATCCATTGCGTCGGCTTTTCCAGTAATCGCGCCCGGTCCAAATTCACCGCCCAATGCGAGAGACGGAGGGAGCTGGCTTTGAAAGCTTGCGTTATTCACCAGCGTGCAGCCGCGATTTGTGTTCTCGATTCCGTACAGCGCGGCAGTCGGCTGGTTCGTCACGCCAGGAGGAAAATGAATCCCGCTGATGAAGCGGACTGTGCGCGAGGAAAGCGGCGCTTGATCGTTGCTGAAAAACGCGCCGGTCCTTGCCAATGCTACAGCCAAATCACTTGCGTCCAGCGTCTGTCCGAAATTTCCGGTCGCCGTCGCCGGCGCGTTTTGCGTGTGATAGACGCCCAGCACAAATCCGGCGCGGTCCACGACGGCCACGACCATATCGACATTCGCGGAATTCACGGCGGCCATCACGATGTTTTGTACGTCCGCGATTTGCAGCGGCTGCACGTCCGCGACCAGCGGCGGAGACATGGGCGTGCTGCTCCCGCCGCCGCAGCTCACAAGTAGCATCGCTAAAACCGCTGCGATCCCGAGCGCGAACAAAATGCCCAGGGCCAGCGTTTTTCGGCGCCGTTTCAGAGCTAGGTGTGCCGCGATCGGCTTGCGAATCGAGTGTTCCTTTTGCATGGAGGGTATCCTCCTTAGTAACACGCCGCCTCGCGTCCCTCAATCCTTCGCGGTCCGCGCGATTCCTATCGGTGAACAATTGCGGCTCCCGCAAAGTGTTGTCGCACTGTATTCATGCAGCGCGGAAATGGGTTGTCCGCCGCCCGCTGATGTTGTTAGCTAGAATGCGCTCCCTTTTACTTGCGCAAGCTCTCCCAGGCCGCAGGCATGCTCTCTTTTGTTTCGCGAAGCTATCGAAATGACCACTGTGCGGCTTGCGCCAGTCTTGCGTTGCTACTCGCCTTGTTTGCGGGGGGTAGCGCTCGCGGCGGACAGCAAACCCAGGGTGTGGCGGGAGGGCAAGCATCCCTGCAAAAGTCCGCCGAGGCAATGTCATTGCAGCGCATTCCCCGGCAGCAAGCTTTGACGACCGCCGCTGTCGACGGTGTTTTGCGCGAGGCCATCTCGCCAAAGGAATCGCGGCCAGTGGCCGCAGCTCAACTGCTGCTTCGCAACCTGCAGACAGGACAGATTGTTCGTGCCGCCCCATCCGCTGAAGGCGTGTTCCGAATTCTGCTCCTGCCGCCCGGCCACTATGAATTCCGCGTCGAAGCCGAGGGATACGCTCCCTTCGCGATCCCTGATCTTGCGCTGAACGCCAACGAAGTCACCACGCTGGAAATCTCTTTAGCGAGCACCAGCAGCGCTGAATTTCGCTCGCGGCTTCCGCGACTTCCCGAACTCGGCCCCGCGCTTCCTCCCGGCTCATCGCCCACGCTCGGGAGCTATCGTGAATTTCGTCATCGCCTCGATTCCGATCCGAAGTATGTCGCGGAGCTCGCGCCAGAATACTTGCCTCCCGTGGCTGATGTTTTCAGCACGGTGCCCAATCGATGGGCGCTCACCCAACCGGATTATCGGCGCTACCAGCAAAAGGGTGAATATCTTTATACCAGGCCGCACTGGTACGACCCCTTCAACCGCAATCGCTTGAAGGGCGATGAGCCCATCTGGCCCGAACTTTTCGGCCAGCAAGTTTTCTTGAACATCACCGCTTCTTCGGAAACATTCTTCGATGGCCGCCGCGTGCCTTCGCCCAGCGGCGTAAGCGCCGCCGAGCCTGGTAGTTCTGGTTTTTTTGGCCGTGGCGAACAAGCATTTGTGGATCAGACTTTGCGTTTTAGCATTGATCTTTTTCATGGCGACGCGTCCTTCAAACCCGTCGATTGGCGCATTCGCATCACGCCGGAGCTGAGCTTGAACGATCTTGATGTTCGCGAGCTTGGCATTGTCAGCCCCAACGTGCTTGCCGGTACCAACCGCTTCGACGACCATCTCGGCTTTCAAGAGGCTTTCTTCGAGGTGAAGCTCCACGACCTCAGCGACAATTACGATTTCATCTCTGCCCGCGCCGGAATTCAGCAATTCAACGCCGATTTCCGCGGATTTCTTTTCGTCGACGAGCAGCCCGGTCTGCGCATTTTCGGCGACTGGAACAGCGACCGTATCGAGTACAACGCCGCCTATTTTCAACTACTCGAAAAAAATACCAACAGCGGCCTCAACACTTTCAACCGGCGACACCAGCAAGTCCTTCTTGCAAACGTCTATGTTCAAGACTTTTTCTTTCCCGGCTACACGGCGGAATTTGTCGGCGCCTGGAACAAGGATGACCCGAGCGTTCATTACGACGATAACGGCTTTCTGGTTCGGCCGGCCCCTATCGGCAACGTCATCAATCAGGGGCCAGGTGGCGGGCCTCTCGCCCACGGCATCCGCGTCGGCTATTTCGGCTGGCTTGGCAGCGGCCACATTCGCCGTATCAATCTTGCGCACGCGTTTTACCAGGCTGTCGGCGAGGATACCTTTAATCCCATCGCCGGGCGGCCCGTGACGGTCAACGCGCAGATGGCCGCCGTTGAGCTTTCCTACGACCGCGACTGGATTCGCTATCGTGTTTCCACTTTCTATACGTCCGGCGATGCAAACCCTCGTGACGGACGTGCGCGCGGATTCGATGCAATCGATGACCTCCCGAATTTCGCCGGCGGTCTGTTCAGCTTTTGGAATCGCGAGGACATCCGCCTTCTTGGCTCCGGCGTGTCGCTCACGACGGACGGCAGCCTAATCCCGTCACTTCGCTCCACCAAAGAAGAGGGCCAGGCTAATTTCGTAAATCCGGGCATCTTCATCGCCAACGCTGGCGCGGATTTCGACATCACTCCCAAGCTCAAGGGGTTTGTGAATTTTAACTATCTCCGCTTCGAGCGTACCGAATCGCTCGAATATCTATTGTTCGAGTCCCCGATTCGCCACAACATCGGCGAAGATTTTGGCATTGGCGTGACGTACCGCCCGCCGCTTACGGAAAACATCATTCTCACGGCCGGCGCTTCCGCGTTGCAGCCTGGCGATGGATTTAAAGACATCTACACGAGCCGCACACTTTTTTCGCTTTTCGGCTCCATGAAAATTACGTTTTAAGGATACGCTACGGATGATGCCGCGCCGCGAATTCGATCGTTCTTCTCTGCGAACGCTCTGCGTCCTCTGCGTCTCTGCGTTATCTTTGCTCCTGGTTCTCTACGCTGAATCGTCCT
>JBARCY010000288.1:0-6807 GCA_049794595.1 Candidatus Acidiferrum sp. | reverse complement strand
ACTACTGGACCGTAGTGGCCGGCATTGTTGACGAGGATATCGATCCTGCCGAATTTCGCGCGAGCCTCCTCAATGATGCGCGCGCAATCCGCCTCACGGGCAACGTCGGCGACGGAGTAGTACGCGCGACTGCCAGAATCGGAAATTTCTTTTACGGCTGCGGTTAACTCCGCGTCTGTCCGCGCCGTCAGGAATACCGATGCTCCTTCCCTGGCAAATAGCTTGGCGATGGCGCGGCCGATGCCGCGGCCCGAGCCGGTAATCAGGGCGACTTGGTCTTTGAGGAGCATAGGAAGAAGAGGATAGAGGCAGCGCGGCGCAGAGGCAAGAAACGCAGCAAAGCACAGGAAACAGGCCAGAGCGAAGCGGAGAGGCGAAGGAATCTGCCCACTGGGTCCGCATGTATCGACGGTTCAGAGTAGAGCAAAATAACCCTCTGGCCCAGAACTGTACTCCTGTTCAGGTGTAATTCCCTTCGCCGATGCCTAAGCTGAAACTAAGAGAGCGTGTACCCAGCGATGCGGCATTCCGGCCGGTCCGGTCCGTTTTTCCCGAAGCTGCGGCAAACCCAGTCCAGCCGCGCTATTCGACTTGGGGGTAGTGCCTGTGCGCCGAGCAATTCTCGTTATCCAGTTAAGCGGCCTTCTTGCTGCGCTCGCGACTGCGGGCTGCGCGGGATTAGCAACGTCCAGCAGTTCGAGCAGCCAATCGAAGGCGGTGGCCCCCACAATCGCGGCACAGCCTGCGAGTCAAACGGTAACGGCGGGGCAAACCGCAACGTTCAGCGTGACCGCGAGTGGAACGTCGCCGTTCAGCTATCAGTGGCTGAAAAACAAGGCAAACATTAGCGGCGCAGCGGCGGCAAGCTATACGACGCCTGCGACGATCTCGGGGGATAACGGCGCAAAATTTAATGTGATGGTGAGCAACTCGGCAGGGAGTGTCGCCAGCGCGACGGCTACGCTTACGGTGACTGCGGCGGCAGTGGCTCCATCTATTACGACACAACCGGTGAATCAGACGGTGACTGTGGGACAGACCGCGACTTTCAGTGTGACCGCGACAGGAACAACTCCGCTTAGTTACCAGTGGCAGAAAAACAGCGCGAACATCACGGACGCGACAGCAGCAATTTACACAACTCCAGTTACGGCATCGACGGATAACGGAGCGAAGTTCGACGTGGTTGTGAGCAACGCGGCTGGGAATAAGACGAGCACGATGGCTACGCTGACGGTGAATGCGGCAGCAGTGGCGCCGACGATTACAACGCAGCCGACGAATCAGACGGTAACCGTTGGACAAACGGCGGCCTTCAGCGGGGTGGCAACAGGCACTACCCCGCTTAGTTACCAGTGGCAGAAAAACAGCGCGAACATCACGGGCGCGACGGCAGCGAGTTACACGACACCAGCAACAGTAGCGACAGACAGCGGGGCAAAATTTGATGTGATTGTGAGCAACACCGCCGGCAGTCAAACAAGCGCGATGGCTACTTTGACCGTGAATCCAGCCACTGGTTCCGCGGTCAATGTCGTCACCGATCACTACGACAATCTGCGCACCGGACAGAATCTCAACGAAACAATTCTGACTCCGGCTAATGTGAACTCGACGACGTTTGGAAAGCTGGGCTCATTCACGGTGGACGGGCTCGTGGATGCCCAACCGCTGTATCTCTCGGCAGAACCCATGCCCACCGTGGGATCGAAAAACGTTTTGTATGTGGCGACCGAGAATAACAGCGTGTATGCGTTTGACGCGGACTCTGTCAACGGCGCCACCAGCACCTATCTCTGGAAAGTCTCGCTGCTGGGCACGGGCGAAACGCCGAGCGACAACAGGGGATGCAGCCAGGTCACGCCCCAGATTGGCGTCACTTCGACTCCGGTCATCGATCGCTCGCGCGGAGCGCATGGAGCCATCTATGTGGTGGCCATGTCCAAGGACGCCAACGGAAATTACTACCAACGCCTGCACGCCTTGGATCTGACCACGGGCGCAGAACTGTTTGGCGGTCCGACAACTGTGCAAGCGACCTATCCGGGCACGGGCGATAACAGCTCCGGCGGAAATGTCGTCTTCGATCCCAAGCAATACAAGGAACGCCCGGGCTTGCTCGAAATCGGCACGACGATTTACACCACGTGGTCCTCGCACTGCGATGCGCGCCCCTATACTTCCTGGGTCATGTCGTATGACGCGAACACGCTGGCACAAACGAGCGTGCTCAATCTCGTCCCCAACGGCAGCGAAGGCGGAATCTGGATGGCCGGAACTGCACCCGCGGCGGACGCGTCGGGCGACATTTATTTCATCGAGGGGAACGGCGACTTCGACACGACGCTGAACGCCAGCGGCTTCCCCACGAACGCGAATTGCGGAAATTGTTACGTAAAACTCGCTTCGACCACGCCTATCACTCTGCTCGATTACTTCACGCCATTAAATACCGTCGCCGAATCGGACAGTGACGAGGACTTCGGATCGGGCGGGCCTCTGCTTCTGCCCGACCTGGTGGATGCCAGCGGGAACACGCGGCATCTGGCGGTCGGCTCCGGCAAGGACTCGGTCATCTATGTGGTGGACCGCGATAACATGGGAAAGTTCAACGGCGGCCAGGACAACATCTATCAGCAAATCAGCGGACAGCTCGGCGGCGGCGTCTACTCCAAGCCCAGCTACTTCAGCAATACGGTCTACTACGGCGCGGTGGGCGACCATCTGAAAGCCTTCCCGATCACCAACGCACTGCTTGCTGAAACACCCTCATCGCAAAGTGCCAGCACCTTCGCCTATCCGGGAACGACACCGAGCATCTCGGCGAACGGCACGACGAATGGAATCGTATGGTCTGTCGAAAATGGCTCGACAGGCATCTTGCACGCCTACAACGCGATGAACTTAACGAACGAGCTTTACAACTCCAATCAAGCCGCCAACAGCCGCGATCAGTTCAGCGACAACAAGTTCATCACGCCAATGGTGGCCAACGGCAAAGTGTATGTTGGAACCCCAAACAGCGTAGTCGTTTTCGGTTTGCTCCCCTAGCTAAACGGCCTCAGAAGGACCAGGTCGCATCTCAGCCAGAGATCCAAGGGAAAACGAAAGAGACAGGCGGGAGTGCCTGCCTCTCTTCGCGAGCGCATTTATCGCCGAGAGCGTCCTACTTGCCGGGCTTCAAATCCTTGAGCAATGCATGAACGAGGCTATTGATATCGCTCTGCGTGAGCGAGAAGGAATCGCGGCGCACCGGCTTTGCACCGACGGCGCGATAGACCAGGTGCCGGGGTGATTTCTGCATCCAATCGAAGACGATGGTTCCCTCGCGGAAGCGGATATCTTCATAGCCGACATACGCCGGCCCGTAGCCCCACGATTGCCAGCAGCGGAACGGCCCGCAAACCAGCCCGGGATAGGCGCCTGGATAAGCCATCGGAACGGCTTCATTGCCGCGCTTCACCGCAAACTTATAG
Organism: Candidatus Acidiferrum sp.; assembly: GCA_049794595.1. Taxonomy (GTDB): domain Bacteria; phylum Acidobacteriota; class Terriglobia; order Acidiferrales; family UBA7541; genus Acidiferrum. The sequence goes on along the minus strand of JBARCY010000288.1, from coordinate 3,331 downwards.
TCCACCAAGAAATCCGCGGCGGCAGGGTCGGGAACTTCCTTAAATCCCTTCGACGCAAGCGCCTGCTCGATCGAGGTTTTCACGCGCTCCCGGTCGACAGCGTCATCGGCGCTGGCTTCGCGCCGTGGAGCCTGATTGCGCGCGACTTCGTCACGCGAAGTCACCGGGCGATTGTCTCGCGCGGCGGCCGCTTCCTGCGGCGCAGGGCGCCAGGCCCAGGTCGCGTTTCTAGGGATGCGCACATCGTGGTCGCGCGTAATCCGGACATATTCATCGCAGCCCGTCGCGAGAACCACGGAAAGAAGCGCAGCAGCGGTCAAAATCCACTTGGTTGATTTAGCCGGAAAGGAATGCCGCATCGGACGAGCCTCCAGAGGCACATTTTCACTCATCGAACTCAACCCTGCAGCCATTCGATAGTTGCGGTCCGAGATGGGTTGTACGATGCCTCGCGTCCCTGTGCGAAAGGCCATGGCTCAAGCCTTCGTAGCTTCCCAATCGGCCGGCGGAAACACGACCGGCCAGAATTTCGGCGAAGGGCGGTCAAACTCAAACGCCACGGCAAAATAGTCTGGGCTCGGCTGATCGATGCGCACTACGCGGCAGCTTTCTTTCGCGCCCGTTTGCGGGTTTAAGAGAACCATAGGCTGGCCCACGAGTAGCTCAGCCTTCAATTTCAGCAGCCCGCCGTGCGCGTTGACCACCAACGTGCGCGTCTCTTCCTGCACATGAGTGCGATCGGGAGTGTGGGCCAGAACGGTGACGGGTATCTGCAGCATCACGCGTTCGCTACGGCGCCGGTTGCTGGCATCTGAAGCTGACACAAGACTCTCCGTTCATTGGCTCTGACGCTGCGAGTCTTGGGGAGGAAAATTACGCCATGCGCACCTGCGGTTCCCCAGACATTTGTTCAGCGGCAACGTGGCCGGGCCGGCGCACCGGCATCAAGCGGAACGCTCGCTCGATGCATGCTTAGTAGTCTACCTAAGGTGCGTGGTCCCTCCATGCTTGGAATAAGGCTTGACGTGGATTGGTAAACGGTCCCGCGGAGCGCGCCGTTCAGAGATTCGGCGCGCGTTTAGGGAAGCAGCACGCCTTGTAGGCGGGACTTCACCTCCGGCCATTCCGAATCGAGAATGCTGAAGTAAACAGTGTGCCGAATGCGCCCGCTGGCGGTAATCATGTGATTGCGGAAGGTGCCTTCCTCGCGAGCGCCGATGCGTAAAATGGCCGCGCGCGAGCGTTCGTTGAGCGAATCCGTTTTCAGCTCCACTCGTATGCAGCCAAGCGTTTCAAACGCATGCTTCAGCAGCAGGTACTTCGCTTCCGTATTGACTGCGGTGCGCTGCCACGCCGGGGCTACCCAGGTCCAGCCAATCTCGACGCGATGATGTGCGCGATCGATGTTGCCATAGCGAGTGCTCCCAATCGCGCGGTTGCTGGCCTTTTCGATCAGCGCAAAAGGCAAGGATACGCCGCGCGCCTGCTCGTCCAGGGCAGTGGCAACGTAGGCGGACATTTCTTCCGGCGTGCGCACGGGAGTGGGAATCCATCGCCACAGGCTTTCCGCAAGGCCAACCGCGCTGAGATCGGCGTGGTGCGTCTGCGAGAGAGGCTCGAGGCGAACGTGGCGGCCTTCGAGCGTCACCAGCTCAACATGCATTTCTGCGCTCATGGAATGTGCATGGTACAGCCCCAATGCCCATTGGAGGAGCACCAATTTGGCAGATGCCGTGGCGTTGTGACTGAGCAAGTCTCCCCCTCCGTTGCTGAGATGGCAGCCACCAAACAGGCAAACCAAATCAAGCGCCCCGGCGTCCTACTATCGAGCACGCGGGAACTTTCCGCCGTCCAAGAGAGAACTAGAGATCAAGAGGGCTTGGTCGTCCTCTGTCCCGACCTGAAAACGCATGAAAAACAATTCCGCAGGCAGTGCATCTCCTGGTTCGACCCGTCGCCCGGCTCCTCTCGCCGGTCCTGCTTTCTCAAAGCGAAGGCCGCGCACGATACGATGGGGCGTTGGTGTGGCCGTTCTTTTCTGCCTGGCGCTTGCGGCGCAGGATTTTCGAGCCCAGCAGCAGTCGCCACCCGCGCAAGATCAGGGGCAGCCACAGCCAGTGTTGAAGCGCCCCCAGGAAGCGCCGCCAAAGATTGCCGTCGAGGTCAAAACCGTCAGCGTGCTGGCCACCGTTCGCGATAAACACGGCAAAATCATCCCAGACCTCACCAAGGACGATTTCGAACTGGATGAAGATGGCCGTCCGCAAACCATCAATTACTTCGCGCACCAGAGCGATTTGCCCCTGCGCCTCGGCCTCTTGGTGGACACCAGCTTGAGCCAGCGCAAAGTTTTGGATCAGGAGCGTAGCGCGAGCTACACCTTCCTCGATCAGTTGCTCCGCCAGGACAAGGATTTGGCTTTCGTGATTCACTTCGACCGTCAGGTCGAACTGTTGCAGGATTTCACTCCTTCGCGGCCCAAGCTGCAAGCAGCCTTGCAATCGCTTGCGACCCCACAATACGACGGCGGCGGTGGCAGCAACGGCGGCAGTGGAGGCGGCGGATACGGCGGAGGAGGCGGTGGCCGCCAGGGTGGGCAGATGCACGGCGGAGGCACGCAGCTCTATGACGCGATTTTCCTCGCTTCCGACGAGTTGATGAGCAAGCAGCAGGGCCGCAAAGCGCTGATCGTGCTTACAGACGGTGTAGACCACGGCAGCAGGGAAACCTTGGCAGAGGCCATTGCCACCGCCCAGCGCTCCGACACCATCGTTTATTCCATCTATTTTGCCGACGAAGACGAAGACTATGGCCGCCCGGGTGGATTTGGAATGGGTGGACGCGGCGGAATGGGCGGCGGACGCGGCGGCAGGTATCCTCGGCAGGAGGAGCGCCCCGACGGCAAGAAAATCCTCGAGCAAATTTCCAAGGAAACCGGCGGACAGTTTTTCAAGGCGTCCAAGAAGGACACGGTAGACAAGATCTACGAAGAGATTCAGGAAGATTTACGCAATCAGTACAGCCTCGCCTACACCCCAGACAAGGGCAACACGGTCGGCTATCACAAGCTACTTCTCACCGTCCCCAAACAGAAAGACCTCATCATCCAAGCCCGCGACGGCTATTACTTCGGTCAATAGCACTCTAGCTTTTCTTTACGTGTGGCTCTCAGGTCACCGAGTGCGAGTTCCTCGGCGTGTGAACGGCTATTGTTTCGAGGCGCTTGCGGCGTCAAACGCTCGCAAAACCTGTTCCGGCCGGGCGCGCACGAACAAATCTTCCGTGAGATTCACCCAGGTCACCTTGCCGCTCGGGTCAATCAGAAATTCAG
>JBARCY010000287.1:0-2160 GCA_049794595.1 Candidatus Acidiferrum sp. | reverse complement strand
CCATAACGGACGCAAGAGTAGTCATGATTTCTCCTCATCAGAAGAGTGGACTATTTTGCCGGCGCGCTTTCTTCCAGTTTTACGTTCGAGAAAATGGCGGTTTCAAGAGTCGTTGCCACATGAGAGCAAACTCCAAGCCCGACGTATACGGGGTCCTTAAGCGTGATGTATTCCACGGGACCGGTAACCTTCAATTCTTCACCGGGCTTGCCAGAGTACATCATGATCCCAGTGCCCTTTCGCACGATGCGCAGGCGCGAGGGGCCATCTTCCGCGGCAACCACCTGATAGGTCTGCTCGTTGTCCGCTCCGCGAAATTGCAGCGAAGTGAGGCCGTTGCCGTGGGAAACGGCATCCGCGTAAGAAGACCCGGGATCCAGGCTCTGTCGAAGGATAAGAACGGCTTTGCGATGTTCCGCGGCGCTGGTGCCGACCCACTGGATGTCGGCGCTAAGACTGACGTCCCCTGAAACTTTCTTCCAGACGAAATAAAATGCATCGGTGGCGGCCCACATGTTGGCGCCGCCCCCGGTTATGGTGTATTCGCCCTCGGCGGGATCGTAATGCGCTTTGCAACCTGGCGGAGTCACGCCGACGCTGCCCTCGTTCGTAAAAATGCCCAAGCCGCTCGACTGCGGCACGGCGAGAGCTACGCCCAGCGCCATCACGACGGAAAGCACGCCCGCCAGCAGGAATGAGTTTCTTCTCAGCAACATTCTCGAAACCTCCTAATCCCGATGCCTAGCTGAAATGGAGCCGCCGCCGCTCGATCTCGCGAATCATTACAAAGCGTTGCCCGGGAGCGACTGGGGGCCGGGAGCATTCTATATCAACGTGGGTGTAACTCTCCGCAGGCCTTGTGGCAATTGGACACGAATCGATGAAATGATGCGGCGAGGGAAATTTGAAAGGCGGATGCTCGAAGACTCAGACAGGAACAACTTCTCGAACAGGCGCACTTTTGGAAGCACGCTTGTTTTCATAGAGGGCTTGATCGGCCGCGGCGAGCATCGTATCCGGTTGATCCCCTGGAGCATATTCCTTCCAGCCAACAGAATACTTGATCGAGAACTTCCGGCCCTCCCAGGCTACTTCGACAGGATCGAGCCGGTCTAGAACGAGCTTCAATTGCGCGTGATTGCATTCAGGAAGAATCAGGAGGAACTCATCGCCGCCCATGCGAACCGCGAGGTCACCACTTCGAACCACCCGATTGAGCGCGGCAGCAAATTCCTGCAAGACCAAATCGCCGGCGGGATGGCCGCAGGTATCGTTGATCTCCTTAAAATCATTCAGGTCCATCAGCACAACGCTCAGGGGGTGGCCTTTGCGGGCGGAGCGAGCGACCTCCGCGGCAAGGCGTTGCTCGGCAAACCTCCGGTTGTAGAGCCCCGTCAGGGCGTCAATCATCGCGAGTTCGCGCAAAATCAAAGTATGATGCTGCTTTTCCGCAAGCTGGCGTCGAAGTCGTTTGATGAGCACCTGCTGGTAGATGGTATAAATATTGAAGAGAACAACCAGCGCAACCAGGCCATAAATGGCTTCCGTCACCTTCATTCGGAAGAGAGGGGCCATCCGCGGCGGCGGCGCTCCCCGATAGAGAGAAGGCAAAGTAAAAGAAATCAGGGCTCCGGTAAGGAGCAGCATGACGAAGATGGAGTTGGCCCAAACCCACCAGTCCCGCTGCTCAATCTTGCGCAAGTTCGCAACGATCTCCTGATCGTTGGAGCCATCGAGAGGCAAACTTGGCAAATTCTTCTCAGTGTCCATGAAAGGGGCAACTCAGGCGACTGACGTTACCACTCACGCTAAGATGCGGGCACCAGGTGGTCAAGAACATTCGTGAAAGCGGCGGCAAAGAAGTCGCTTACGTGTAAACAAGGAAGCATGATGCGGTTGGCAGGAGGGTGCGAGTGCTGTGGCCCGTTACGAATGGTTGCTGCACTCCAACTGGCCGCGAGGGCAGTACCTGTCCTATGGTACGGCGGTTCTATAGGGCGCTATCAATGCCCATGTCATTCTCTGCCTTCAAGGGAAGACCATGACAGCCGCGCTCATCCTCGTGTTCGCCTTAGTAGCTCTCGCGCAATTCGCGGTGAGCCAGTGGAGAATGATTTGGTTGACTACCGCCAATCAGCCTCTTTCCGAGGCTCTGCGCAC
>JBARCY010000286.1:0-5447 GCA_049794595.1 Candidatus Acidiferrum sp. | reverse complement strand
GCCTTCTTTGCTGGTTCAGCAGGCGCGGCTGGCGGACAATTCAATTCGGCGGATGGCACAGGCTATTCCCTTAATAAGACGCCCGACTTCATCGTCAAGGCCGCCTTCGAACCAGGCTTTGGCCATTACGAGATCTTCGGAATCGTCAGCGATTTTCGCGATCGAGTCTTCCCCTGCTCTGCTGCCATTACAGCCATACCCCTGCCGACCACTTGCCCGGGCATAACGACCTCTTCCGCGAATGCCTTCAATGACAGCCGCGTTGGCGGCGGCATCGGCGTCAACATTCGCGTCCCAGTCGTGCCCCAGAAAGCCGATTTTGGCGTCCACCTTATCGGCGGCGACGGCATTGGCCGTTACAGCTCGGCGCAGTTGCCCGATGTAACCGTGCGGCCGGATGGCACGCTCGCTCCGATTCGCGGCGGCGGCGCCCTCGGCACATTCGAACTTCACCCAACTCCCAAACTCGATATTTATTTTAATTACGGAGTCGAGTATGCCTATCGTACTGATTTCAACTTCACCAACGTCGCCGGCGCGAATGTCGCCGTCGGTTATGGTTCTCCGTTCTTTAACAATTCCGGCTGCGAAACTGCTCCCCCCTTGCCCACCAGCGCGTTTGTCACCGCCGCTGGTACTTGCAGCGGCAACATCCGCAACATCCAGGAAGGCACCGTTGGTTTCTGGCACAAGATCTACAGCGGGCCAAAAGGTGGCCTCCGCTGGGGTCTGCAGTATTCCTATCTGACCCGCAGCTCATGGTCTGGCAACAACAACACTCCCACTGTAGCGGGAATCGAGGCCAAGGCCGTGGACAACATGCTGTTCACTTCTTTCCGCTATTACATCCCCTAAACCAGGGTTCTTAGCGCTCCGTTTTTCCTGTCTGAACTGGGGCAGCTCTTTACCGAGCTGCCCCTTCTTTTTTGCTCGCACCTGCCATGCTTTTCAAAAGTTACAAAACCGCAATCCTTATCCTTAACAAACAATTGAGCTTACGAACGATTCAACAAACTCTGAATAGATTGTAACAATCCCGTAACACGCGACCACCACACTCTTATTCCTCAGGCAAATTCAAATCCTTCGTGTGGAGATGACGGATGAAAAGAATCGCGGGCATTCTTCTGGCTTGTCTCGGGCTGGCAGGGCTGGTCTGGGCGCAAGGCACCCTTTCCCTCACGGGCGCCGGCGCCTCGTTTCCTTACCCCATGTATTCCAAATGGTTCGATGAGTACCACAAGCTTCACGCCAACATTCAGATTAATTACCAGTCTATCGGTTCCGGCGGCGGCATCCGGCAAGTCACGGAAGGCACAGTCGATTTTGGCGCTTCCGACGGCCCCATGAATGAAGAGCAACTAAAGGCTTACCAGGACAAGCACGGTTTCTCCATCCTTCACTTTCCCACTGTCCTCGGCGGCGTTGTTCCCACCTACAACATCCCCGGTGTTTCCGCGGAGTTGAAGTTCACCCCGCAAGCGCTCGCAGGCATCTATCTGGGCTCCATCACGAAATGGAATGACCCTGCCATCACCGGTCCCAACCCCGGAGTCAGCCTCCCCGGCAATGACATCGTCGTTGTCCACCGTTCTGACGGCAGCGGTACCACCTATATCTGGACGGACTATCTCTCCAAAATTAGCCCGGGGTGGAAAAGCAAGGTGGGCACCTCAACTTCGGTGAATTGGCCCACAGGCCTCGGTGGCAAACAGAACGCCGGTGTCGCCGCGCTCGTCAAGGAGACTCCCAATTCCTGCGGGTATGTCGAATTGATCTACGCCATCCAAAACAATATGCCCTACGGCAGCGTTAAAAATTCTTCCGGCAATTTCATCAAAGCCTCTCTTGCCAGCGTCACAGCTGCTGCGGCTGGTGCTGCCAAGAGCATGCCTGCCGACTTCCGCGTTTCCATCACTGATGCTCCCGGCAAAGAAGCGTATCCCATCTCCAGCTTTACTTGGCTTTTGATTCCATCGAAATTCTCGGACTCCGCCAAGCGCGATGCCCTTAAAGGATTCGTAAAATGGATGCTGGGCGACGGACAGAACTACACCGAGGCGCTTGCTTACGCAAAGCTGCCCAAGGAAGTGATGGCTAAAGAGCTGAAAGCTCTCAACGACGTCAACTAGCTTTTGTTAACTTGCAATGTCCACGGCAACTACCATCGTTCCCAGCGCGGGCCCCGTCGAGGGCTCGCGCTCATTTTTGAACCGTCTCCGCGACGGCGATGAGATCGCGCGCGTAACCACGTTTGTCTTTGCCGGCTCGGTTGTTCTGCTCACCGTGCTTCTGGTCTACGAACTTTGGGTCGGTTCCGTTCTTCCGCGTCACAAATTTGGCTTGGCGTTTTTTGTCACCCGCGTCTGGGATCCCGTTTTCGATAATTTCGGCGCGCTCCCTTTCATCTACGGAACGCTCGTCACATCGGCGGTTGCGTTGTTTCTCGCCGTGCCTCTCGGCATCGGCGCAGCTATTTTTCTTGCCGAGCTTGCTCCCGCTCGGGTTTCCGACACGCTGGAATTCTTCATCGACTTGCTCGCTGCCGTTCCCAGCGTAATTTACGGTCTCTTGGGCATCTTCGTCGTCGTTCCCCTCATGCGCGACTATGTTGAGCCCGCTCTCAAAAACGCCTTGGGTTTCCTTCCTCTTTTCAAGGGCCCCGCCTACGGAATCGGTTTCCTGACCGCCGGCATCGTCCTGGCCATCATGGTCATTCCGTACATTATTTCCGTCTCGCGCGAAATACTTCTCTCCGTCCCGCGTGACCAGCGCGAAGCCGCTCTGGCGCTGGGCGCAACTCGCTGGGAATCCACTTGGAAGGTCGTCGTTCCGTTCGCCCGTACTGGCATCATGGGCTCGATCTTCCTGGCTTTGGCTCGCGCCCTCGGCGAGACCATGGCCGTTACCATGGTCATTGGCAACGCGCCCTCGATCAGCGCCTCACTCTTTTCCCCGGGAAACTCGATTGCCTCCGTAATCGCCGGCGAATTCACTGAAGCGACCGGCAATCTTTATCTGCAATCCCTCGTTGAACTTGGTCTCGTCCTCTTTCTCCTCACGTTCATCCTGAATGGCCTCGCCCGCATCCTGATCGTCGTTACTTCTCAGCGCGGCAGCGGAATGGGGAACGCATGAACGCTCGTTTGCGCTGGCGCAAATTCCTTAGCAATTTCATGCTCACCCTCACCGGCTGCTGCGCTCTCGTCGCTGTCTCCGTTCTTTTCCTGATCTTGGGCTATCTCGTCTACCACGGCGGTGCTTCCATCAACTGGAATTTCTTCACGAAATTGCCCGCTCCCGTTGGTGAAACCGGCGGAGGCATGGCCAATGCCATTGTCGGCAGCGCCAAATTGCTCTTTCTGGCCACGCTCTTCGGTGTTCCCGTCGGATTCCTGGGCGCCATCTATCTTGCCGAGTTCAGCGGCAACAAAGTGGCTTTTGTCGTGCGTTACGCCGCGGATTTGCTCAACGGCGCTCCTTCGATCGTCATCGGCATCTTTGCCTATAGCCTGGTCGTCAAGCCCTTCGGGCATTTTTCCACTCTTGCCGGTGGTGTCGCCCTCGCGATCATGATGGTTCCCATCACCTTGCGCAGCACCGAACAATTTCTTCTTGGTGTCCCTCGCAGCTTGCGCGAGGGTGCCATGGCTCTTGGGGCCAGCAAGTGGAAAACGATCGCCACGGTTATCGTTCCTGCCGCCTATCGCGGCATTCTCACCGCCGTCCTCCTGGCCTTCGCTCGCGTCGCCGGAGAGACCGCTCCTCTACTTTTCACCGCCTTGGGCAACGATTTTTGGAGCCACGGCTTGAATCAGCCCACGGCTTCGCTCCCGGTTATGATATATGACTATGCCCTGGCGCCTTACGAAGACTGGCATAGGCAGGCGTGGGCCGCGGGGCTGGTTCTGCTCGCCTTGATCTTGGTCATCAATATTGTCGCTCGTGCGATTCTGTCCCGTGGCGCGTCGGTCCCGAGGTAGTAATTCATGAACGCTTCTGTGAGGCAAGCAGTGTCCGTAAACATAAACCCTCCCGTAACAACTGGCGCGAACCGCGAAATCGCGCCCCCTGCGGAAATGCGAATGACCATCTCGAAGGTCAATTTCTGGTACGGCAGCAAGCAGACCCTCTTCGATATCAACCTGGGCATCGCCACCAACAAAGTTACCGCGCTCATCGGCCCATCCGGCTGCGGTAAGTCCACTCTTTTGCGCACTCTCGACCGCATGCACGAAACCGTCCGCCACGCGCGCCTCGAGGGTGAAATCCAGCTGGACGGCAAAAACATTCTCGCTCAGGACGTTACTCTTCTTCGTCGCCGCGTCGGCATGGTCTTCCAGCGGCCCAACCCTTTTCCCAAATCCATCTTTGAAAACGTGGCCTATGGTCTCCGCATCAACGGCTCGAAACTCCCCATCGCCGAAGCCGTTGAAAAAAGCTTGCGCCACGGTGCTCTTTGGGACGAAGTAAAAGACCATCTCCACAAATCCGCCTACGAACTTTCGGGCGGCCAGCAACAGCGCCTCTGCATCGCCCGCGCCCTCGCCGTCGAGCCGGAAGTTCTTCTTCTCGACGAGCCTTGCTCCGCCCTCGACCCCATCAGCACCGCCAAAATCGAAGAGTTGCTCGTTCAGTTGAAAGATCTTTGCACCATCGTCACCGTCACCCACAACATGCAGCAGGCCGCGCGCATCAGCGATTTCACCGCCTTTCTTCTCAACGGCCAGCTCATCGAGTTCAGCCCCACTCCGCACCTCTTCACCACGCCCAGTGATCCGCGCACGGAGGCGTATATCACCGGCCGCTTTGGCTGATACGCGGTCCGCGCATCACCTTGCTTGTTTGTCATTCCGAGCGAGGCGAGGAATCTGTTTTTTTCCGAACCCGGGGCTGCAGACTACTGAGGGGAAAGAATTCATGGAACGCCATTTCGAAAAAGATCTGAACGAGTTGAAAGAACGCCTCTTGTGGATGGGCAGCCTCGCCGAGCGCGCCGTCCATCAATCCGTTCACGCCGTCCTTGAGGCCGACGAACAGCTTGCCAAGCGCGTCCTCGATGAAGAAGACGCCATCAACGAGCTGCAGATTGAAATCGACGACCGCGTCGTACGGCTTCTCGCTCTCTATCAATTAATGGCCATCGATCTTCGCTTCGTTCTCGCCGTTTCCCGCATCAACAATGATCTCGAGCGCATCGGCGACCAGGCCGTCAACATCGCGCAATCCGCCACGCGCATCCTCCGCCATCCACGCGTGAAGCCCTATGTCGATCTCCCGCGCATGAGCGAGCTTGCCGAAGAAATGGTCCGCAACGCCCTCAACGCCGTCGTTCGCCGCGACGTCGAGCTGGCCCAAAAAGTTCTCGCCACCGATGATCAGGTCGATCACTACCGCGACCAAATTTTCCGCGAACTCCTCACCTACATGATGGGCGATTCCAGCGT
>JBARCY010000285.1:0-7094 GCA_049794595.1 Candidatus Acidiferrum sp. | reverse complement strand
GCCTCCACTTTTTCCAGAAGCTCCGGCCGGGCGATGGCAAAGCCGCAGCGCAGTCCAGCCATTCCGTAGATTTTTGAAAACGTGCGCAAAAGGACCAAGTCTTTGTCTGCCTTGACGAGATCGAGGACGGAAGTAGCGTCTGAGAATTGAATGTAGGCTTCGTCGACAAGAACGATGGAATTCTTCGGTTTGTTGGCGAGCAGAAACTCGATATCCGAATGGCTGGTGAGTGTGCCGGTGGGATTGTTCGGAGAGCAGATATAAAAGACGCCGGCATCCGGGGCTGCCGCTAGCATGGCTTTCACGTCGTGCGCGTAGGTCTTGGTCAAGGCCACCTTCACGACACGAGCGCCGGCCATTTTTGCGGCGAACTCGCCAGCTTCATAACCGGGATCGGCAGTGACGTAGCTCTTGGAAGCGGATGCGAAAGCCAGCACGGAGTAATGCAGCGGTTCGCTCGATCCAGGGAAGGCGCGGATGTACTTTGGATTAAGCCCTTCCATGGCGGCAAATGTTTTTACGAGATCGTCGGTCAGCCAGAACGAGTAGCGTCCTCCTTGAGAGGCGACGTCATTGACGGCGCCGCAAGCCACGCTGCAAGGGCCGAGAGGATTCTCGTTGGCGTTGATGAGCACGGCATCTTTGGGATAAGGGCGCGATGCGGCAGCGGCAAGCATGGGCTCCGTGACGATACGGAATCCAGCAACGACGGCAGCCGCGGCTGCGGAAACTTGCAAGAACGAGCGACGGGAACGACAGGCGGGATTTTCTTCCAATGACATGATCAAACCTCCGATGTTTCGCTCGCAGAGGCGAGCGGACTGCTGACAAGCTACCACGAACCGGGCTCGGCGGGCTTCCTTTTTGCATTCATGATGTGGCTCGCAAGCATTCGTTCATGGCCATGGGATATCTCGCGGCTCAGGCGAATTTCTGGTGAAGAAAAGGGGAAAGTGAGAGCTGCTCATGGCGGTAGAATTGAGTTAAAGTGTGTGTTTATATACGATTAGAAGCCTCGCGAGACGGATGCAATTTCGAAATTTTCAGGTTGCAGTACGCTAACATACACGCTCCGACGCGCATCAAAGTGTAAGAAGTACTATTGACTGCGCCGGTCCGCCGAAATATCTTGGCTTTTGCTGGACCCGGCCAAGTTCCAAACCCACACGCTGCGAGGTCAGGCATGGCCACCGATACTGCAGTTAACACCGTCAGCATTCCCTCCGGTAAAGCACTTGAAGAGAGATGGGAGAAACTACGCAACCATCGACGTATCGTTTCTCGCGTGAAATTCCAAGTCGAATGGGAAGAAGGCTCCGAACGCCAGCGGGCTAACGGCGTCACCGTGGACGTGAGTAAATCCGGGTGCTTGGCTGTCGTGGGCGCCGGACTACCCTTGCGAAAGCTAGTTCGATTGATCAATCCTACTAGCGGGCGCACGGCGGAAGCTCAAGTTGTTTGGCGCGATCATGAAGCGTGGGACGTCGGACTTGAGTTGGTTAAGCCGGACGCGAGCTTCTGGGGCGTGAAGTTCTAAGCCAGTCTGCGCATTGGTGCAATCCTCAAATGGGCCAGGGAATTTCCATACTCTTGCGGGTTTTCTGAAAACTGGCGGCGCTTCAAAGCCATGGCCGCGGGTCACGGCTTGCTCTTACTTCAATTCGGCCATTTGTCCTGCGGCAAACTCTTCTTAATGGTGTCCAGGTTTTGAAATCCGTCCTTGATGACAGTTTGCATCACGTTGTCCTTAGTGACTACGACGGGCGTCAACAAGTCAGCCCGCACCGTAGTTGCCCCGTTGGCATAGGGTACGGCATCCTTGACTGGAGCACCGGCCGCCAAACTCACGGCGGCTTCCGCGGCCTCTCTCGCTTGGAGGCGGAGCGGCTTATAGACCGTCATGGTTTGTGTGCCGTCCAAAATCCGAATGACGGCAGCTAGGTCCGCATCCTGGCCGGAGACTAGAACTTTGCCAGCGAGCTTGTGTTCTTGTAAGGCCTGAATCGCGCCTCCCGCAGTACCATCATTGGAAGCGACCACGGCGGTGATAGCGCCATTCGTGGAAGCAATCGCCTTGGACATGATGGCGTAAGCTTCGGCAGGATCCCAATCCTTGGCCCACGAATCGCTCACAACTCTTATATCGCCGCGATCGATGTACGGTTGCAGTACACGCATCTGTCCTTGGCGCAAAACGCGGGCATTGTTATCCGCGGGAGAGCCCCCGATCAGGACGTAGTTCCCCTTTGGTGCTAGCCGCGCAAGCCACGAGGCTTGCAGTTCGCCGATCATTTCGGGATTAGTGCCTACAAAGAAGTCAACACCGCCGTTGAGTACCAGGCGTTCGTAACAAAGCACGGGGATGTGCCTGGCGTTTGCCGCATTCACGATGCGCGCGGCCTTGGTGGTGTCATGCGCGACGAGCACGAGGGCTTTCACGCCTGCATTCATTAGTTTTTGAGATTGTTGGAACTGCAGATCGTCGTCTCCCTCGGCCGTTTCCACCAGGACCTCGGCTCCCAGTTCCTTGGCGCGTTTTTGGAAAATGTCGAGATCGGTCTGCCAGCGTTCGACCTTGAGAGAGTCCATCAGGTAACCGATTTTGAGCGGCGCGCTTTGGGCAGAATTGGATTGCCCCAGCGCTAAGCGAAGGGGTAAAGCGAAAAACACGGCCAACGCCATTGAAAGAAATAATCGACGCCTGACAGCCATCATAAATTTGGTACCACCGTATAAATGAAACGGTAACACTGGCGGGTCAGTGTCTCAATCTGTCAAATGCCGCGAGCGGTCCAAGAGTAAATGTAGAAGAGGGCAAGTGGCCGGATTCGCGACAGACGCTCCTGAAAGCGGCCAATGATCGAGTGGCGGAGGCGCCGGCGGCAAAAGCCAAGTGGTTGAACAAGAGGGGCTTAGTTGGGAGTTGTTTTCGGGCCTTCGCGTGCATGGTCCTGGGTGTAGACATTCTACCTGCATAAGGTGTAGAACATCTACATCCTGAGGTGAACATGAGTCCACGCTACCAGAACCGCATCGAGCTGCTGCAAGGGACGCTTGACCTGCTTATTCTGCAAACTCTTCGCTGGGGGCCGCAGCACGGCTACGGCATCAGCCAGGCCATTCGCACGAACTCGGGAGAGATATTGCAGGTGGATACAGGTTCCCTTTATCCAGCGCTGCACCGGCTGGAGCGGCAGAAATGGATCTCCGCGGATTGGAAAGTTTCTGAAAATAAACAGCGCGTCAGGGTCTACCGGTTAACGGCCAAAGGCAAGAAACAATTGGAGTCCGAGCGCTCGCGCTGGGCGCAGGTCTCGGATGCCATCGCGGGCGTCCTCAATCCCGCGAACAGGGAGAACCAAGCGTGACATTTTCCTTCTGGCATCGTCAAAAACGTGAAAGTGAACTGGATGAAGAAATTCAGAGTCACTTGCAGATGGCGGCACAGGACCGCGCGGACCGGGGAGAAACGCCAGAGCGCGCACGAGACGCGGCGCGGCGAGAGCTGGGGAATGTCGGCCTGATTAAGGAGGTAACGCGCGAGATGTGGGGCTGGACTTCCGTCGAAAGGCTCATGCAAGATCTGCGGTATGGATTGCGGATGCTTGCCAAGGCACCCGGGTTCACTGCGGTGGCCATCCTTACGCTGGCGCTAGGCATCGGTGCGAATACGGCGCTGTTCTCTGTCGTAAACGGCGTGCTCTTCAATCCGCTGCCTTATACGCATCCGGAGCAACTCGTTTGGCTGGCGGAAAGCAAACCGAATTTTGCGACTGGTTCCATTTCCTTTCCAAACTTTCAGGACTGGCAGAAAGAAAATCACACTTTTTCCAGCATGGGGCTGTCTCGCGCTTACTTTTACAACCTCACCGGGTTTGGTGATGCGGAACAGTTGCGCGGAAGGCTTATTTCCTCTGATTTCTTTACTGTGCTCGGCGTCAATCCCGTAATCGGCCGCTCGTTCGCACCTGGGGAAGATGCCATCGGCGCTGCTCCCATTGCCATGATCAGCGGCGGTTTGTGGAAGCGCAAATTTGGTTCCTCGGCAGAGGTGCTGGGAAAGAGCCTGACGTTGGATGGCAAGGCCTACGCCATCGTGGGCGTCATTCCAGAAAGCTTTGAGTTATCGCTCGGCGGTTTTCACGACATCGATGTCTACGTGCCCATCGGGCAGTGGGGAAATCCGCTGTTGCCGAAGCGGGGCGCGGGATTGGGCTTTCACGGCATCGGGCGTCTGAAGCCCGGCGTCAGCGTTGAACAGGCACGAGCAGACTTGCTGCGCGTCACGAGCGACCTGGCGGCTGCCTTTCCGGATACTGACAAGGGTATCGGAGCCGGGGTTTTCCCGCTGAAACAAACGATGGTCAAAGGAACGCAGACATTTCTGCTTGTGTTGCTCGCCGCGGTCGGCTTCGTGCTTTTGATCGCGTGCGTCAATGTGGCCAATTTGATGCTGGCGCGCTCAAGCGTGCGGGTGCGCGAATTCGCGATTCGCACCGCCATGGGTGCCAGCCAGGGAAGACTGTTGCGCCAACTGCTGACAGAAAGCCTTCTGCTGGCCGTTACGGGAGGAACGATTGGATTGCTGCTGGCTGGGTGGGGCACAAAGGTTGCGATTGCCCAGCTGCCAGTGACGCTTCCGCGCGCGTCCGAGATTGGACTGGATGCGCCCGTGCTGTTTTTTACGATCGCTGTAACGCTGGCGTGCGGGGTTTTTTTTGGGCTGGGGGCGGGGCTGAAATCAGCGCGTCCTAATTTGCACGACACGCTGAAAGAAGGCGGCCGCGGAGGCAGCGGTTCACGTCATCGCGCACAAAGCATCTTTGTCGTCGTGGAAATGGCGCTCGCGCTGGTCCTGCTGATCGCCGCGGGGTTGATGATTCGCAGCATCAGCGCGCTTTGGAAGGTCAACCCGGGGTTCGATTCGCATAATGTCCTCACATTCGGAGTGGCGCTTCCCCCGGCGATGAGCACAGCCGGTCCAGTCGGGATTCGCGCGGCTCTTCGCCAGGTCGATCAGGAGCTGGCGTCGGTTCCCGGAGTTGAGTCGGAGTCTCTTTCTTGGGGAGCCACACCGATCGCCAGCGATGACGAAGATCTCTTCTGGATTGAAGGCCAGCCAAAACCGACAAGCGATAACGAAATGGACATGGCGCTCAGCTATGTGGTGGAAGAGAATTATTTGAAAGTGATGCGGATTCCGCTCGAACGCGGAAGATTTTTCACGTCCCGTGATAATGAGAGCGCGCCGCATGTGGTTGTGGTCGACGAATCCCTCGCAAAACAGTACTTCGGCGGCAAAGATCCCATCGGAGAGCACATTTTCTTGCCTGGCAAAGGGGGCCGGGCGGAGATTGTCGGCGTGGTGGCCCACGTAAAACAGTGGGGTTTGGATACCGACGATAAGGAAAAGCTCCACGCGCAGCTCTATATTCCGTACATGCAACTGCCCGACGAAACGATGGCGCTCTCCAACGGGACGGGCGTGATCGTGCGATACGATCCGAAGATGCCGGCAGTTGCGGAATCGATGAGGGCCGCCATCAAGCGAATCAGCGGCGAGAATGTCATGTCCAACACGCAGACCATGGACTCGATTATTTCCGACTCACTGGCAACCCAACAAGTTTCACTGATCCTGCTTGGCGCGTTCGCCGCGCTGGCGCTTGGGCTCGCAACCAGCGGAATTTACGGCGTGATTTCCTATGTTGTGCAACAACGGACGCAGGAGATCGGCGTGCGTGTGGCGTTGGGGGCAAAGAGAACGGATGTCTTGCGGCTGGTTCTGGGAACGGGAATGAAAATGGCTGCGATTGGCGTAGCCATTGGCATTGCGGCCGCTTTTGGATTGACTCGCCTCATGGCTAGTTTGCTGTTCGGCGTGAGCGCGACGGATCCTTTGACGTTTTCCGCGGTGGCCATCCTGCTGATGGGCGTGGCACTCGCGGCGTGTTACATTCCCGCGCGGCGCGCCATGCGCGTCGATCCCATGGTCGCGCTGCGCTATGAATAGCCCGAGGCCCTAGAATATCGGCGAGTTTATGTGGAAGCCGATAGCCACGCGTCGATGCGAGGCGAGACTTTGGTGCAAAATTGCGCTACGACGACGGCCGCGAGCAGGCCGGTGAAAACGTCCATCGTGTAGTGCGCGCGTAGAATGAGCACCGCGGCGATCTCGAAGAGAACGATCGCCAGTGCCAAACTCTTTAGCCAGCGATTCCCATTTCCCAGGCGTGCCAACTCGACTCCGCCAAAAACAGCGATGGCGGTATGCCCCGAAAAGAAAAAATCGTTGCCCACGTTGTAGGTGACCAGAAGCGAGGGGAAACCCGGATAGTGCCAAATCATGTTCGGAGGAGCCGGGAGCGCACAGATGGCTTGCATGGCTTGGCGCAGCCCCAACAACAGCACAAGACCGAGGAACGGGCGAACACTCGGTCCGAAGAGCCAGCGCGCGAGAAGAAAGAGGCCCAGGCCATCGATCAGCGCGGAACTGACAATCAGCAGCGCATTGGCCGCGGAAGGCGAGTGATAGAAATAGGAGTTGAGGCCGGCCGTCAAGATGTGCAATGCGTCGCCAATGCCGGAAGCGGACGAGCCTCGCTGCGCGATGAGCGACTGCGTCCAGAACCAAATTCCCAACGCGACTGCTGTGAGGATTAGTCTGCGGATTAAGCGACGCCAATTGCGAGGGCTTTCGACGTTCGTCAATTGCCGGGATGCCCTGTCTTGGGTCTGCGGAGCGTGTAGCGAGACTCTCATGCCGGTTTCGCAACTTCCAGCGCGAGTTCACGCGCCTTTCGCAAATCCAGCTTACCCGTGCCGAGATAGGGCAATTTCTCAACGCTCAGGAATTGATCCGGGCGGGGCCTCCAAAGCGCCGGCAGATCGCATTTGGCAAACAGCTCCAGAGTTTCCTTCAATTTATCCTCGGGAAGCGTGTGCAAAACCATCAGGCGTTCGCCTTTTCGTTCGTCGGGAACGGCGGTCACGACAAACACCTGCTCGGTTGCATGCGCCAACTCGTGCAGCTTGTCCTCGACTTTAATGTGCGGCACCATTTCGCCGCCAATTTTGCTGAAGCGGCTCAGGCG
>JBARCY010000284.1:0-44806 GCA_049794595.1 Candidatus Acidiferrum sp. | reverse complement strand
CATTTTTGCGAGTAACACTTCTTCGCTGACGATCACGGAAATTTCCGCCGCGACGAAGCGTCCGCAGCGGTTTGTGGGTTTGCACTTTTTTAACCCAGTGCCGGTGATGAAGCTGGTGGAAGTGGTGAGGACGATCGCGACAGACGCGGACGTATATGAGGAGATGGTGGCGTTCGGGACGAAGCTTGGGAAAACAGCGGTGCGGGCGCACGATTCGACAGGATTTATTGTGAATCGGCTATTGGTGCCGTACTTGCTGGATGCGATTCGGGCGTTGGAAGAGGGCGTGGGGTCGATCGAGGACATCGATAACTCGATGAAGCTGGGCTGCGGGCATCCGATGGGGCCGCTGACTTTGCTAGATTTCGTGGGACTGGACACGACGTATTACATTTCGCAAATTATGTTCGAGGAGTTTCATGAGAAGAGATTTGCTTCGCCGCCGCTTTTGAAGCGCATGGTTTTGGCGGGGTGGAATGGGCGGAAAGCGGGGCGGGGATTTTATGATTATTCCGATGCGGCGAAGCCTAAGGCAATGAAATTCTAAGGATTGGAGATTCGGGATTGGAAGAAGGAGAAAAAAGATAACGCAGAGGCGCAGAGTTAACGGAGGAACGCGGAGAAGAGGGAGAAGGGCTGAGAGATGCAGACGGGGAAAATCGACGGCGGGCTGAGCGCGGCTGGATTGCGGTTTGGGATTGTTGTGAGCCGGTTCAATAGTTTCATCACCGAGCGGCTGCTGGTGGCTGCGGTGGATGCGCTGGAACGCGCGGGCGCGGCGAACAAGGATGTGGATGTCGTACACGTGCCGGGATCCTTCGAATTACCTCTGACAGCGAAAAAACTTGCAGTG
The DNA here is from genome assembly GCA_049794595.1 of Candidatus Acidiferrum sp. Lineage (GTDB taxonomy): Bacteria > Acidobacteriota > Terriglobia > Acidiferrales > UBA7541 > Acidiferrum. The sequence continues at coordinate 43,953 of JBARCY010000284.1, read as the reverse complement.
ACGGGACGGTATGACGCTTTGATTGCTATCGGGTGCGTGATTCGCGGCGAGACTTCGCATTACGATTACGTTTGTTCAGAGACCGCGCGCGGATTGCAACTCACCCAGATGGACACGGGAGTACCGGTGATTTTTTGTGTGCTGACGTGCGACACGCTGGAGCAGGCCATCGAACGTGCGGGATTGAAGGGCGGCAACAAAGGATTCGAGGCGGGCTTGGCGGCGATCGAGATGGCACATTTGTCGCGCAAACTGCGTGGCGGGTCCGCGAAACCGTCCGGCAGCGGAAAGCCGCGGCGCAAATAACGTGTCGTTGCGCACAAAATCCCGCGAATTTGCGATGCAGATGCTGTTCCAGTGGGACATGAGCGAACAGGAGCCCGCAAAACTGGAAGCGAAATTCTGGCGAGCGGCAAAGGCTGCGGACTCCACGCGCGCTTTCGCGAACCAGTTGTTCGAAGGAGCCGTGAAGGAGACGGCGGCGATCGACGAGTTGATCGTGAAGCAAGCGGAAAATTGGCGGCTCGAGAGGCTCGCGGTCATCGACCGGGCGATTTTGCGGCTGGCGATCTACGAACTGCGGACTAAAGTCACGCCGCCTAAGGTGATCCTGAACGAGGCGGTTGAGCTGGCCAAGAAATTTTCATCGGAAGAAGCTGGTTCGTTCGTGAACGGGATTCTCGACGCGGTCCTCAAATCGCTACCGGAGAAATAGACGGAAATGTTCTCGCGCTAGTTTGCAGCCACCTGAAGTTGTCCAGACAAGGTGGTGTTCGAGCTGGAACCGACAAAAATGTCGAAGATGCCCGGCTCGACGACTTTCTGCATTCGATCGCCGTAGATGGACAAATCATCCGGGGAGAGCGTGAACGTGACGGAGGTCTTTTCGCCGGGCTGGAGATGAACGCGCTGGAATCCGCGAAGCGCGAGGACCGGGCGAGTGACGGAACTGACGCGCTGGTGGATGTAGAGCTGCGGAACTTCGTCGCCATCGCGGCCGCCAGTGTTGGTGACGTCCACGGTAATTTTGACGGAGCCGCCGGGAAGAATCGTTTCTGGCGAAACGCGTAGATTATCGAGCTTGAATGTGGTGTAGCTCAAGCCAAGACCAAAAGCAAAAAGCGGAGCCCGCGAAGTGAAGATGTAACTGCGATTTCGCGAGGGCTTGTGATTGTAGTAGTCGGGCAACTGGCCGACGGAACGTGGAAAAGAAATTGGCAGCTTACCGCCGGGGTTCACATCGCCAAAGATAACGCGAGCGGCGGCGGTTCCTCCTTCCTGCCCGAGATACCAGCCTTCGAGAACGGCCGGAACGTGCTCGGCGATGTAATTGATGGAAAGCGGACGTCCGTTGATGAGTAGAACGACGGTGGGGACGCCCGTCTCGACGACGGCTTGCACGAGCTGATTTTGCGCGCCGAGCAGATCGAGGGAATCGCGGTCGCCGAGATGATTTTCAGACCAGGCCTCGCGGTTTGTTGCTTCCGTCTCGCCGACAACGAGGATCGCGACCTCGGATTTTTTGGCGACTTCGACGGCGGCGCGGATGCTTGCTTGTTGCGTCGCAGGGTCCGCTAATACCGAGTTATTTTCGTACCAGCCATCCCAGCCTTGTTTTCTCGTGGTGATTTTGCAGCCTTCGGCATAGAGCACATTCACGCTTGAGCCGAGATGTTTGCGGATGCCATCCAGAACGCTGACGCCGTGGCCGGGATCGCGAGCGTAACCCCCGAGATGAACATCGGCGGCATCGGGACCAATCACGGCGATCGTTTTCAATTTTTTGGGATCGAGCGGAAGCAGTTTGCCTTCGTTTTTCAATAGAACGATTTCTTTTTCCGCTGCTTTCAGCGCGAGCGCCTGATGAGCCGGACTGTTCGTGATCTTGTCCGCGTACGCAGGATCAACGTAAGGATTTTCGAAGAGACCGAGGCGAAATTTTGCCGCGAGGACACGGCTCACGGCGCGGTCCAACTGCCATTGAGGAATGCGACCGTCCTTGACTTGTTCAAGAACCGTGCGGTAAACGGAGCCGTCCGAGAGATCGAAGTCCACTCCGGCGGCAAGGGCTTTGCGCGCGGCATCGTCTGGGCCGGCAGCGACGCCGTGAACCTTATAGAGCATTTGCAGGCCTTCGCCGTCGGAGGTCACGTAGCCGTCAAATCCCCATTCCTGGCGCAAGACGCGATCGAGCAGCCAATGGTTGACGTGCGAAGGGATGCCATCGATTTCGTTGTAGGAAGCCATGACGCTGCCGACGCGGGCTTCGCGGACGGCGGCTTCAAAGGCATACATATAGAATTCGCGGAGCTCTCTTTCCGAAAAATTGGCGGGGGCGGTGTTCGTTCCGCTTTCGGGCTGGCCGTGCGCGGTGAAATGTTTTGCGGTGGCCAGAACGTGGTGACGATCGATCAGAAAAGTATCGCCTTGCAAGCCTTCGATGGCGGCCACGCCGATTTTCGCGCCGAGATAGGGGTCCTCTCCGTAGGTTTCTTCCGTGCGGCCCCAGCGCGGGTCGCGCGCCAAATCGAGGACCGGAGAGAACGCCTGATTTGTACCTGAGGAAGCCATTTCGTCCGCGGCGGCGGTGAAAACTTCCTTGACTAACGCAGGATCCCAAGTGCTGGCAAGGCCGAGAGCTTGTGGAAAACTCGTGCTGCCATAGGCCATGAAGCCATGCAGAGCTTCGCCTTGAAAGATAGAGGGGATGCCGAGCCGGGTCTTTTCAAGTTGATAGCGTTGAAGAGCGTTGTGCGACAGGGCCCGTAAGCGCGGAGTCATTTTATTTTCGATGTTGTAGGATTCCTTGAAGAATTCCGCGGGTGTTTTGTAGGGGAGCTCGCCGCTGGTGTCCAGAAGGCCCAAGTTATCCCCGTGGCCTCCCGTTATCTCGGCGACTTTCTCCTCGAGAGTCATGCGGGAGAGCAAGTCGGCGACGCGGTCTTCGATAGCCAGATTTTTGTTTTTGTATGGAGGCGGCTGTTGAGCGACCAATGGGACGGCGGAGATCGCAAGAATCAGCAGGCCCTTTGCGAATTTCATTGTGGCTTCCACCGGATGAAGGAACGCATCCTTATATCACAAACTCACGGGTCTGGTTTGGCGAGGCGAGCAGGCCGATGGCATTCTGCTTGCGAACAATGGGCGAGAGGGGTGCTCGGCAAAACGGCCGGCAAAATCTTAGACGCGGATAGTGCCTTCGAACACTTTGACGGCGGCACCGCTGACGCGGGGAACTAGTTTTTTGCCGCTTTGCGTGACTTCCACTTCGATGTGGCTCGGGCGGCCCATTTCTTCGCCCTGAAGGATGGTCAGGGTGTGGCCCGCGCTTAGTTTGCCGTGCTTGACGAGATAGGCGCCGAGCGAGCCGGCAGCGGAGCCGGTCGCGGGATCCTCATAAATTTCCCACGGGAGCATGCCGCGCGAGAAAACTTTGCTGTTGCCGCCAAGCGCGAAGCAGTAGGCCATTGTAGCGTTTTTGCCGAGGAGTTTGCGCAGCTCGAACATGTTCATCGCGATTTTTCCGAGCGCGGCGCGGTTCCTGAGCGGCACCATGAGATTGAAAATGCCGGTCGAGACGCACTCAGGGTCGAGATGCGGATCGAAATCCTTCGGGCTCAGGCCGAGCGATTTAGCGAGAGCGGCTTTCTTGAACTTGACGGGGCGGAATGCAGCTTCCGTTTGCGTCATGGTGACGCGCTGCGGCCGGCCGTCCTTGAAACGAATCTCGACGGGCAGCACGCCCGCGCCCGTTTCCTGCATGACGTGCACGCCGCCTTCCTGGGCAGGAACGACACCCAATTCCGCGAGGAGAAACCAGGTGCCGACGACGGGATGGCCAGCGAGTTTCAACTCTTCGCGAGTGGTAAAAATGCGCAGGCGAGCCAAAGCGCGCTCGTCGGTTGGCTTTTGCACGAAGACGCTTTCGGCGAGATTCATCTCGCGCGCGATGGCTTGCATTTGATCGTCCGAGAGGCTGTCGCCGTCGGTGAAAACGGCGAGGGGGTTGCCTTCGAAGCGCGTGGTGGTGAAAACGTCGAGCGTGTAGAAGCGATGTTCCATTGGATTTTGAGCCATGGCCTGAGCAGGCACGCAGATCAGATGCGCTCGAGCGTGGGCACGGTCCTTTCGTTGTGAATGTTTCCGGTGTTGAGCGTGGATTTCGGTTCCATCAGGACGAGATGAACTTCTTCGTCGGCGACGGGGCAATGCTCGACGCCGCGCGGAACGATAATGAACTCGCCTTCGCGAACCACGGATTCGTGATCGCGGAATTTCATACGCAGCGTGCCATGGGTAACAAGAAAAAGTTCATCTTCGTTGTCGTGATGATGCCAGACGAATTCGCCTTTGAGTTTGACCAGTTTGATGTGACAGTCGTTCAGATCACCGATAATGCGCGGGTTCCAATAGTCCGAGAAGAGGCTGAATTTAGTTTTGAGATTGACGGTTTCCATTATTACACCTAGAGATTTTGCACGAGTTGTGTGACCGCTGAAAGGACGCGGCGTGTGGTTTCCGGATTGGAAGTTTCGGAATAGACGCGCAAGACATTTTCCGTGCCGGATGCGCGGACCATCACCCAGCCGATTTCGCCAAGGTAGATTTTGCTGCCATCCATATTTTCGCGGCGCACGATGGGCCAGCCGAGCAGGGCGTTGATGTTGCCATTGGAGAAATGCGCGACCGCTTTTTGTTTTTGAGATGGCGTGACGTCGAGATCGACGCGGCCGTAGTGATACTCGCCGAATTCGGAGTGCAACGCGGCAAGCAGTTCGCCGAGCGATTTGCCGTGCCAGGCCATTAATTCGGCAAGGAAAAGCGCGGAAACTGTGGCGTCGCGCTCCGGCAGGTAGAGACTCGTCCCGATGCCGCCGCTTTCTTCGCCGCCGATCAGGATATTTTGCTCGAGCATGAGTTCGCAGATGTATTTGAAGCCGATGGGAACTTCGTGGATTGCGCGGTTGAACTTGGCGGCGAGCTTGTCGATTAGTTTTGTGACGCTGAAAGTTTTTGCAATGTCGCCGGGCAAATTGCGTGTGCCTGCGAGGTGCCAGACGAGTAGCGCGAAAATCTGGTGCGGGTTGACGAAGGTACCGTCGCGATCGATGGCGCCGATGCGGTCGCCGTCGCCGTCGGCGCAGAAGCCAGCGTCGTATTTTCCTGCGAGCACGGACTTGCGGAGAGCCTCGATGTGCGGCTCGATCGGCTCCGGGTTTACCCCTCCGAACAGCGGATCGCGCGTGCCGCGGATTTCGTCGCACGCAATACCATTGCGTTTGAAGAGCGCAACGAGAAGGCCTGCGGCCGAGCCGTGCATGACATCGGAGACGAAGCGAAGCTTGGCTTCCTTCAGGCGATCCCAATCGACCAGCTTTTCGAGGGCGTCGAGATAAGGGCCGCGAGGTTCGAGCGGATGAATCAAATCTTTACGCGGCGGCAGCGGAGCGATATCGCTGCTCAGAACCACGGCAAGTTCCTTTTCGATTTGCGCGACGATGGATGGCAGAGCGCTGCTGCCGTAGCTGGCTTTGTACTTCATGCCGTTCCAGCAATACGGATTGTGGCTGGCGGTGACGACGATTCCACCTGCGGCGCCGCGCTGACGAACGAGAAGTGAAATCGAGGGCGTGGGACAGGGCTTGTCGGTGAGCCAAACTGGCGTTCCAGTGGAACTGATCACTTCCGCAGCGGCGGCCGCCACCGTGTCGGACGCAAAACGGTGGTCGTATCCAATTAGCACGCCCTTGCGAGCATCTTCTCCGCGAACGACGTAGCGTGCGATCGCCTGCGCCACGATGCGGGCGTTGGCAAACGTGAAGTCTTCCGCGATCACGCCGCGCCAGCCGTCGGTTCCAAATTTAATCGCAGTCATATGGGACAGAGGAAAGTATACGCGAAGCGATATATTCGCCAAACAGCCGCATTGGACTGAGACAACCCGCAAACGGTGTTACAGCAGTTTGGTGTGCTTTCTCTCCTCGAGGGATTTTACGATTTTCGCGACGTCCTGCGCGCGGTCGCGCGGGACGACGAGCAAGGCGTCGGGAGTCTCGACGACGATGAGGTCGCGAATACCGATGGCAGCGATGAATTTCGTCGGGCTATAGAGAAAGTTCCCCGTGGCATCGAAAGCGAGGCCGTGCCCGGCCAAAACGTTCTCGCCGGGTTGTCTGGCGAGCAGTTCGTAGACTGCGGCCCAGGAGCCGATGTCGCTCCAGCCGATTTCGGCGGGGATGACGTAAGCCTGCGGCGAGCCTTCCTGGCGCGTGACGTTTTCGAGCACGGCGTAATCGACGGAAATATTTTCGAGCTTCGGATAGATGGCGCGGAGTCGGCGCTCGTAGGATTTTTTGCCGATGGTTTCGGCCAGCGATTCGAGAGCTTCGTGTGTTTTCGGGAGAAACTTTTTCAAATTGTCGAGAAATGTCGAGACCCGCCAGAAGAACATTCCGGCGTTCCAATGGTAGTCACCCGAGGAGACGTATTCCTTGGCGAGATCGAGAGCGGGCTTTTCGGTGAAGCGGCGAACGGCGTAAACCGGAAAACCGAGCGAGTGAAGCGCATCGCCCATGGATTGGACGTAGCCGAAGCCGGTTTCGGGCCGCGTCGGAGGGATGCCCAGGACGACCATGCGGCCGGGATCGCGCGCTACTTCAAGCGCGGCACGCACGATGCGATGATATTTTTCCGTATCGGCGATGAACTGATCGGACGGAAGGACGGCCATGAGCGCATCGCCCTTCGCCGCGTGGCGAATGTGAAGAGCGGCCAGCGCGATCGCGGCGGCGGTGTTGCGACCGATAGGCTCGCTCAACACACGTTTGCGTGCCGCGCCGGGGAGTTGCTTCTTGACGGCGGTGGTTTGCTCGGCGTTCGTCACGGTCCAGATGTGCTGTGCCGCGACAAGGTGAAGGAGTCGCTCGACGGTTTGCTCGATCATGGTGTCTTTGCCGACGATGTTGAGGAGTTGTTTGGGAGTGCGCGTGCGGCTGCGGGGCCAGAAGCGCGTGCCCCGTCCTCCGGCCAGAATTACGGCGTGAGTTGTGAAATTCGCCAAGGCTACGCCCTTCCCAGACTAATCGAAAACCGTCTTTGCAATATCTTGCCAGGAAAGACCACGCTGCTCCAATCCAGCCCGCAGCTTGGGCAAATCCGGAACGTAGGTTCGCAGGACCTTCGTGAGTTCTCTTGGATTTATCGCGAAGTCTCCCAAACCCGCAGGAATCAGCCAGCACTCGCCGCTCTGAAACTTCGCCGTGCTTCCGTCCCAAGTTAGATCCCCGCTGCCAGTTAGGATTATAAGCAGATCAAAATGCTCGGAAACCGAATGGAATTCCATTCGGCCGGAATCCTTCCAACGTTCGGTGGCGAAATACGGGCAAGCGGCGAGCAGGTATTTTTGAAAACCATGGGCAGGCAAATGAATTCGCGACACCTTGCCATGAATGGGACGCCCAAATTCAATCACCTGAAGGGCTTTCTCGATGTGCAACTCGCGCGGTTTGCCGTGCACATCCACTCGGCCATAGTCGTACACTCGATAAGTCAGATCCGAGTATTGCTGTACCTCGCAGAGAATCATTCCTGGGCCGATCGTGTGCGGCGTGCCGGCGGGCACGAAAAAAGTGTCTCCCGTTTGCACGCGCCAGTGAACAAAGATGTCTTCCAGCGTCTGCATTTCGATGGCCTTCAAAAATTTCTCTTCGTCCGCCTTTGGAATCAATCCTACGAGAACTCTCGCTCCTGGTTCCGCGGATACGGCGTGCCACATTTCCGTTTTGCCGCGTCCACCGGCGGCCTTTTCGTGGAGGGAGGCGTAGGCGTCATCGGGATGCACCTGGATCGAGAGCTTGTCCGCAGGGAATATGAATTTTACGAGTAGGGGAAAATCTGGCGTCGAAGCGAGGCTTGTTCCGCGCCACTCGGCGGGCATTTCGCGCCAGGCTGCCCCAAGCGTTTTGGTTGCGAAAGGTCCAGTCGCAATTTTGCAATTGAGTCCGGTAAGCCAGGCTTCGCCGATCGGCTCGACGAGATCCGATTTTTCCGTAAAGAGAGGGGCCAATGATCGCACGCCCCAGATGCGCGGACTAAAAATCGGCTCGATGCGTGTCGGCTCAGGCCGCATGCTTTAAGCTGCGGCTTCGACGCGGGTGAAGAAGCGCTCGAGGCGGCGCAAGCCTTCGTCGATGCGTTCGATGGAAGTCGCGTAGGAGAGGCGCAGATAACCCGGCGCGCCGAATCCTTCGCCCGCGACCAGAGCCACGCGAGCTTGATCGAGCAACAGCTTCGCAAGTTCCGAGGTGTCTTTCGCGACGGCGCGGCCGCTTGAGCCGTTCGAGAGATGCGCCGCGACATTCGGGAACGCGTAGAACGCGCCGCCAGGCAATTCGCATTTCACGCCGGGAATGGCATTCAAGCCTTCGACGATTCGTTTCCGTCGCCGGTCGTATTCCGCGAGCATCGCGGGTACCGAGTCCATCGAGCCGCGCATGGCTTCCAGCGCGGCATATTGCGCGATGGAAGTGGGATTCGATGTCGACTGGCTTTGCAATTTCGTCAAAGCTTGGATGAGTTCCGCGGGCGCGAGCGTGTAGCCGATGCGCCAGCCGGTCATCGCAAACGTTTTCGAGACTGAGCCGATGATAATCACGTTGTTCTTCGAGTCCGGCGCGCTGGCGATCGAAAACGGTTTGTGCGGGTCGTAGGTGAAGTGCGAGTAGCACTCGTCTCCCATCAACCAAACATTGTGCTTTTTGCACACGGCCAAAATGTGTGCGTATTCGTCCGGGGGAACCACGCCGCCCGTGGGATTGCTCGGCGAATTGAGAATTAAGAGCTTCGTTTTTGGAGTGATGGCTTTTTCAATCGCAGCCGCTTTCACGCTGAAACCGTCTTCCGGCCGCGTCGGCACGTAAACCGGCGTGCCGCCCGCGTACTTGACAATGTCCGGAAAACTCACCCAGTAAGGCGCGGGAATAATCACTTCGTCGCCCGCCTGCACCAGCACGCTCATTACATTAAAGATCCCATGCTTGCCGCCGACCGTGACGATGCACTCCTTCGGTGCGTAATCCGAGCCTAGTTCCTGCTTGTGCCAGGCGCAAATCGCTTCGCGCAGCGGCATGATTCCCGGCGTCGGCGTGTACTTCGTCTTGTTTCCCTCGATGGCCGCAATCGCCGCCTTTTTGATGTGGTCGGGAGTCGGAAAGTCCGGCTCGCCCGGCCCGAAATCGGCGATGTCCACGCCCTGTGATTTCAGCCGGTCTGCCTCGGCGATGACCGCTGCCGTCGGCGAGATTTGTATGCGGTTGATGCGTTCGGTGAGTTGCACGCTATCTCCTAGTAGGACTGGCTTCAGCCTGTCTCTGTCCTTGCTTGTGTGTGTGCGCCATGCCTGACGCAGAAAACTCGCTACGAAACCTTGGCCTTCAGCCGCTCCTCGACGATTGGCGGCACAAGCCCATTCAGAGACGCGCCTAATTGCGCGATTTCCCGCACTAGTTTCGAGCTGAGATAACTATACGAAAGCCCCGGCAACATGAAAACAGTTTCAAGCCGCGGCTCAAGCTTTCGGTTCATGAGCGCCATCTGCAGCTCATACTCGTAGTCCGAGACGGCGCGAATGCCTCGTAAAATGACGCCCGCGCTGCGCTTTCGCGCATAATCCACGAGCAAGCCATCGAAGACGTCCACTTCCACGGCCGGCCATTGCTTGGTGACTTCGCGAAGCATCTCGACGCGCTCTTGCACGGAAAACAGCGGCCGCTTCTCTGCATTACGCAACACGGCGACAATCAGCAAGTCGAACATTTTTTCGCCGCGCTCGATCAAATCGAGATGGCCGTTCGTAACCGGGTCAAACGAGCCGGGATAGATGGCGATGGACGTTTTCATGGGCGCCGCATGGAATATCTTATCCTAACCCAGGCCGGGAAATTGGCGCGGAGCAAACTTTCGCGTCCCGCGCGCTTCCGCCCTTCAAGGTGCAGATTTCCTTCTTGTATCAGACGCAGATTGTGACAGTATCCTCGTTGCTGGATTGCCGGTGAAACGACCCGGGAATATTTTCGCCCTGCCTTCCAGAAGGAGTGACGAAAACATGGCTGCTGGCCCCTGGATGCGAGGACTTGGTTTGCTTATGTTGAGTGTGCTGATGATTCCTGTAGCGCTTCGGCCGCAGGACCAGCGCCCCCTTTATCTCATGCCTGTTCCATCGAACGTCCAAATTGGCTCCGGCCATCTTCTTGTGGATGCTTCGTTCACGGTGGGATTCACGGGCTACACGGAGCCTCGGCTGGATCGAGCCGCGCAACGTTTTCTTCGCCAGCTATCGCGTCAGACGGGAATCCCCCTGTTATTGAAACCGGGTAGTGCGGCCAAAGCCAGCTTCGTGATTCACACGGATCATGCGAGCAAGGAAATTCAGGAGCTCGGCGAGGATGAGTCTTACACTCTCAAGGTCAGCGCGACCGGTGCGAACCTCGGCGCCCCCAATCCTCTCGGCGTCTTGCACGGGTTACAAACTTTTCTCCAACTGGTGGACGTCTCGCCCGATGGCTTTGCCGCCCCCGCCGTCACGATCGACGACAAACCGCGATTCCCCTGGCGCGGGCTGATGATTGATTCGGCTCGCCACTTCACGCCGCTGGATGTGATCCAAAGGAATATCGACGGCCTCGAAGCCGTGAAGATGAACGTGTTCCACTGGCATCTCTCCGACAATCAGGGTTTCCGAGTCGAGAGCAAGAAGTTTCCGAAACTCCAGGAAATGGGTTCCGACGGTTTTTACTACACCCAGGATGAAGTCCGCGACCTGATCGCCTATGCGCACGACCGCGGCATCCGCGTGGTTCCCGAATTCGACGTACCGGGGCATAGCACGGCGTGGTTCGTCGGCTATCCGGAACTTGCCAGCGCGCCGGGTCCCTACCAAATTGAAAGAAAATGGGGCGTTTTCGATCCCGCATTCGATCCCACCAACGAAAAAGCTTACAAATTTCTCGACCAGCTCATAGAAGAAATGGCCAGGCTTTTCCCCGATCATTTTTTCCACGTCGGCGGCGATGAAGTGAACGGGAAGCAGTGGGATGCTAGTCCCAAGATCCAGGAATTCATCAAGGCGCATGACCTGAAAAATAACGAAGGGCTGCAAGCCTATTTCAATAAACGGCTCGAGCCGATTGTGGCCAAGCACGGGAAAAGCATGGTTGGTTGGGATGAAGTCCTCGACCCGACACTGCCGAAAGATATCGTTATTCAATCCTGGCGCGGGCCAGACGCCTTGGCCGCGGCCGCGAAGCAGGGTTTTCGCGGGATTCTTTCCAACGGCTATTACCTCGATCTGGGTTGGACGGCCGCGCGCCACTATGCGGTGGACCCGCTGAGCGGCGCGGCGGCAAATCTCTCGCCGGATGTAAAAGTGCGAATCCTCGGCGGAGAATCGTGCATGTGGTCCGAGTACGTGAACGCGGAAAATATCGATTCGCGCATCTGGCCGCGGAACGCTGTGATTGCGGAGCGCTTGTGGTCGCCCCAGGAAGTCACGGATCCGGCTTCGATGTATACACGCTTGGAGGTCATCAGCGACCGCTTGGAATGGCTCGGGCTGACGCACAAGACCTATTACCACCAGATGCTCCAACGCATTGCAGGCCCAAGTACGCCCGAAGAGTTTGCGGCCCTCAAGACGCTTGCAAACGTCGTCGAGCCTGTGAAGGACTACACGCGGGAACAAACCACGACGGTTGAACCAACGAGCGCAACGCCGTTAAACCGTGTCGTGGACGCGGTGCCCCTCGAAAGCGCGGCTGCCCGTCACTTCGGCGAATTGGTCGATAAGTTCATCGCGGCTTCCTGCCATGACCCGGCCAACGAAGCACGGCTCCGTGCACAATTCACCGTCTGGCGCGACAACGACGCGATTTTTCAGCAACTGGCACAGCGATCCTCTTTGGTAAAAGAAGTCTCCGCTACCTCGCAAGATCTTTCGACCTCGGGAGTAATAGGTCTCGCTGCTTTGGATTTCGTAGCGAAAGGACAACGGGCGCCTGACGACTGGAAGGCGCAGCAGCTTTCCGTGCTTCTGCAAATACAAAAGCCAAAAGGTCAGCTGCTGCTGATGCCAGCGCAGGCCGTCCAGAAATTGGTCGAGGCTGCCTCGACCGGTGGCACTTGTTCCTCAACGAATTAATCGCAACAAATCTGGGGCCGTAGGGGCGAGGCTTGCCTCGCCCGGCCAGTCTAACTCGACGGTTCACTGTGATGAGGACATTCGCCCGAGCCAGAGTCGGTGAACGTCTTGCCCTCTTCAGGAATAAATTGCCAGGCGTAATGGCCAGGTGTGAGCGTCAGTTTGATAACGCCAAACGTGTCCGTGTTGCGGACTTCACTATTGGGAGTCGCAAAGCCGAGTGGATCGTGACTGCGTCCCCCGGTCCCCACCACAATCTCTCGTATTCCATTGGCCGGATCGGCGTGGCCATCAGGATCCTGGGGCGCAAAGCGTTCGTAGGAATGTTCATGCCCGGCCAGGACCAGTGCAGCGTGCGCAGAGTAGAGATCCTCCCACAACGGCTTCAATTCCGGATGAATGGCATGACTTTTGAACAAACCACTGCTGAAGAGCGCGTGATGGCCGTAAGCCAGTACGCAAGCGTCGGGATGCTCGGCAAGATCCTTGCGCAGCCAGATCTCTTCCGGCGAGCCAACAGCACAGCCCCCCAAAATTTTCGAGTAGCAATTCGTATTGAGCACGACGATGTGCCAGGAACCGAGTTCGTAGCTGTAGTACCCCTTGCCAACGGGCCCTGCCTGGGCTCCCCAATATTCAAAATATCCATGCGCGGTCGGGTTGAGGTATTCGTGGTTTCCCAGTGCAGGCTTTGTTCGCGACTTAAACTCTCCCCACGTCGAGCCATAGCAGAACTCGAATTCGTCGGGGCTGCCGCCTTCGTAGGCCAGGTCGCCCGCTGCGAAGACCGTTCCGGGGATTTTCTCGATGAGTTTGGCCGTAGCGCGAGCTCCATCCAGTTCCTTACATCCCGCAATATCACCCGCGCCCACAAGAGTGAAAGTCTTGCCATCAGGCGAGGCTGGCGACGGGAATGGGTCGGCGCGCCGTTCCGCGACTGCAGGATGGGCGGATTGCGAGCAGCCCGTACTCAACAATTGCGTGAAAAGGGTGAGCAGAAGGACGAGCCAAGTGATTCGTACGTTCAGGGACCAGCAAGCGGCAGCACTGCGTCTTTCTGTCATAATTTCCTTCGCTAGAGTATCACGCCAACCAAAGTTGGCACCCCATGGACCGTTCACACCTTGCTAAAGACCGTTCATTGCGGAATATTACCGTTCGCCACAAATCGCTTGGAAATCAGACTAAACCAGTCTTACTATAAGCTGCACGAAATAAAGGGTTTGAACCAGAACTACCTTTTCGTCCCATTGACTTGGAGTGCGGAACAGAGTATCCTCTATAGTGCGACTGAATCGGTCGCATATCCTGCGGGGGCAGGAACTAGAGTGAGAAATGTTTAAGCTATCCAAAAAAGCCGATTACGGCTTGATCGCCGTCAAGCATTTGGCCATGCACCGCCAAGAGCATGCGTGCAGCGCGAACGAAATTGCGGAGGAGTACGGCATTTCCGTCACGCTGATGGCGAAGGTGCTGCAACGGTTGGCGCGCGAAGAAGTCGTCGTTGCGAAGCATGGATCCACCGGGGGCTATCAGTTGGCGAAAGACCCCACGCAGGTGAGCGCACTGGATGTAATCTCGGCCATCGATGGCCCCGTGCTCATCACCTCTTGCGTAACGAGCCATGGAAATTGCGAAACCACGGAGAGGTGCTCGGTCCGCGAGCCGCTCCGCAAGGTGAATGAGAGCATTTTGGGGGTTTTGGGCACGGTAACCATCGCGCAGTTGAGCGAGGACCCCAATGAGCCCGCACTTGTAGGATTGTCGAGCCCGATGCGCTCGCGTTCACTGATAAGTTCGAGTTAGGAGACGAAGGATAATGTCCGTCAAACTGCCGATTTACATGGATAATCACGCGACCACCCCGGTCGATCCGCGGGTCGTGGAAGCGATGCTGCCTTATTTCACGGAAAAATTCGGGAACGCCGCAAGCCGAAATCATAGTTTCGGCTGGGCCGGTGAGGAGGCCGTCGAAACCGCGCGCCAGCAGATTGCCTCGCTGATAGGCGCCACGCCGAAAGAGATCATTTTCACCAGCGGCGCGACCGAATCCGACAACCTGATGATCAAGGGCATCGCGGAAATGTTTCGCGAAAAGGGCAATCACATCATCACGCAGTCGATCGAGCACAAGGCTGTGCTGGATACCTGCAAACGCCTGGAAAAAGAAGGCTTTGAAGTCACCTATTTGCCGGTGCAGAAGGATGGGCGGGTTAGCCTGGAGGATTTGAAGGCTGCTATCCGCCCGACCACCATTCTGATCACCATCATGTACGCCAACAACGAAATTGGCGTGATCAATCCGATCCCCGAAATCGGCAAAATCGCCAAGGAACACGGCATTTTCTTCGCCGTGGACGGCGTGCAAGCCGTGGGCAAGATTCCGGTCGACGTGCAAAAGGACAACATCGACCTGCTAGCCATTAGCGGCCACAAGATTTACGGCCCGAAGGGTGTTGGCGCACTCTACGTTCGCCGGCGCAATCCGCGCGTGCAGCTTTCCGCCATTATCGATGGCGGCGGCCATGAACGCGGCATGCGTTCCGGTACCCTCAACGTGCCGGGCATCGTCGGTCTGGGCAAAGCCTGCGAGCTCTGCCAGCAGGAGATGTCGCAGGAGGCCGCCCGGTTGGGGGCGCTCCGTGATCGCCTTAAGAAGGGTTTGGAAGCCAAGCTGGATGAGGTCTATATCAACGGCTCGCTCGAACATCGCCTGCCGAATAACCTCAACATGAGTTTCGCTTACGTCGAGGGCGAATCGCTCCTGATGGGCATCAACGACATTGCGGTATCGAGCGGTTCTGCGTGTACTTCGGCCACGCTGGAACCCAGCTACGTGCTCAAGGCGCTGGGGGTTGGAGAAGACTTGGCGCACACCTCGATCCGCTTCGGTCTCGGCCGCTTTAACACGCAGGAGGAAGTCGACTACGTCATCGACAAGATGGTCCAGGTCGTCACCAAGCTGCGTGAGCTGTCGCCACTTTACGAGATGGCCAAGGAAGGCATAGACATCTCCAAGATGAAGTGGCAAACCGCCTAGAACCCGCATCTAATGGGGTGGGCAGGAGATAAGACCTAAGGTCTTTAGAAAAAGAGGAACACCATGGCCAGCGAAGGAACAATCCGAATTCACCGCTCGATCGGCGGCACAGGAGCCGCTTTTCGGGTGACGTTTGTACCCTATGAAGAAGGCGAAGAGGCCCCTGCCGCGGGCGAGCGCTCTTTTCACGAACTGCAGCAAGTCCGCGCCTTTCTGAAAATGATCGGCGTCGGCGCGGAGTTCATCAAGGACGCGCTTCGGCAGCTCACCGCGGGCCGCTCGGCATCCGTGCCAAACGTTTCGCTCTCGGAAAAAGCTGTGAAGAGCGCAGGCTTTGGAAATCTCGTCAATCTGGCAAGGAGCAACAGCTAATGGCATACAGCGATAAAGTCGTTGACCACTACAACAATCCGCGCAACGTCGGAAGCATGCCGAAGGAAGACCCCAATGTGGGAACGGGGCTCGTCGGCGCGCCCGAGTGCGGCGACGTGATGAAGCTGCAGATGAAGATCAATCCCGATACGCAGGTTATCGAAGAGGCGAAGTTCAAGACCTTCGGCTGCGGCTCGGCAATTGCCAGCTCTTCGCTCGCCACCGAGTGGGTTAAGGGCAAGACGGTCGAGGAAGCGCTCTCGATCAAGAACACGGACATCGTGCGCGAGCTGTCGCTCCCGCCGGTGAAAATTCACTGCTCCGTGCTTGCCGAAGACGCCATCAAGGCGGCTATCGGCGACTGGAAGAAGAAGCACGGCGTTGAAGTGCCCGTAGCCGAAAAGGCCGCGCACTAAGATTGCCCTTGTCGGCTTGGCTGCGGCGTGTCCTGTCTTTGTAAGGGCACGATGCATCATGCCCTTCCGCTCTGCCAAACTCGGCAAGATTTAATGCATTTAGGTCCTTGGAGAATTTGATTATGGCAACAGAAGTCGCCAACCCGACGACAACCATCGCGACGATCCGCCTGAGCGAGCGTGCCGCGCTGAAAATCCGCGAACTGCTCGAAAAGGAAGGCGTCGCGCCCGAACAAGGTGGTCTCCGCGTGGGCGTGCAAGGCGGCGGCTGCTCCGGGTTGTCTTATGCCATGCGCCTCGATACGAAGGCGCGTGATCGCGACAAGGTGTTTGAAGAATTTGGGGCACGCCTCTTCGTCGATCCGAAAAGCTTTCTCTATCTGAACGGTACGACGCTCGAATACGAAGACACGCTGATGCGCCAGGGCTTCGTTTTCCAAAATCCCAATGCTGCCAGAAGCTGCGGCTGCGGCAGCTCCTTTACGGCGTAGGTAGGACAGGCTTCAGCTTGTCGCTTTTGTTTTTTTGATTTTATTTTCGGCTCCACGCAGTCTTTATTTGCATTCCGGCGGGGGAATTCAAAAGGCGAGTCAGAAAAGTGGTTGGCAGCCGCACCCGCCAGCCACTTTTTTTGTGCTTCTAAACGATTCGGACTAATTTTGTCGGATGTCCAAAATGACCCAAGCGATGCCAGCAACGAATCCTCCACTGGTCTGCTGGAACTGCCACGAACGTACCCTGGGCATCCATTTTTGCCAAAGCTGCGGAAAGCTCCAGCAGATACCAGGCAACGCCGATTATTTCGCGCTCTTTGGGATGCCGCGCAAGCTGTGGATCGGAATGGAGGCGCTGGAGCAGAAGTTTCTGAAGCTGAGCTGGAAGCTGCATCCGGATAATTTCGTGAACGCCACCGAAGAGGAGCGCGAGCTCTCCTTGAAGCGCAGCTCGGAGTTGAACGACGCTTACCGCACTCTGCGCGATCCCGTCGCGCGCGTCGAGTATCTGCTCGGTCTAGAAAACATGCGCAAGGAAGGCCAGCACAAGCAGCAAGCTCCGCCTGAACTGCTCGAAGAAGTTTTCGAGCTGAACGAATCGCTCGACGAATTGCGCGAAGCAAAATCCGCCAGTGGCGATCTGGCGGCGTTGAAGTCGCGCCTGGAGTCCGCGGAGAAGAATTTCGGCGAGAAGCTTGCGGAAGTGGATGCGGAGCTTCAAGCAACAGCCCGAGACTGGGACGCCGCGGTTGACGCGAATGCTGACGAGGCGGCCCGCAAAAGGATCATGGGCCAGCTGAATGAATTGCTGAATCGCCGCTCTTATATTCGTAATCTGGTCGTCAACGTTCAAAAGGAGCTTATGTAGCGCAGGGGTTTTAGCCCCTACGGCCTTTCACCATGGGACGCATCGTCGGAATCGATCTCGGCACAACCAACAGCCTCGTCGCGTTTATCGATCCGCAGACGAATCAGCCGAAGTGTATTCCCGGACCTTATGGAAGCACGCTATGTCCGTCGGTCGTCAGCCTTGACGCAGATGGCAGCATCATCGTCGGCGAGGCTGCGCGTAACCGGCTGCTTACACAGCCTGAACGCACCATCTATTCGGTGAAACGGTTGATGGGCCGCGGCCCCGCGGACGTGCAAAGTGAACTGAAACTGTTTCCGTTCCGCATCGATCCCGCGAGCAAGAACGTCATCCGCGTCATGCTCGGCGACAAAGTGTTCACGCCGCCGGAAATTTCCGCGTTCATTCTGCGCGAACTGAAAAAATGGGCCCAAGACTTCTTCGGCGAAACCGTCGACCGAGCTGTCATCACCGTTCCCGCATACTTCAACGACGCGCAGCGTCAAGCCACTAAGGACGCCGGCAAAATCGCCGGTCTCGAAGTCCTGCGCCTCGTCAACGAGCCAACCGCCGCGGCGCTCGCCTACGGCTTGCACGAAAAGCAGCGCGGCCGCGTCGCCGTCTACGATCTCGGCGGCGGTACCTTCGACATTTCCGTTCTCAAGCTCATCTCCACCGCTGAGGGGGACATCTATCAAGTCCTTTCGACCAACGGCGACACGCACCTCGGCGGCGACGACATCGACAATCTGTTGCAAGCCTTCGTCCACGAACAAGTTCTTCAGTCCGACGAAATTGACTTTTCACCTCACGGCGAACTCGCACAGGAACTGCGCAAAGCTTTGATCGCCATTAAACATCAGCTCTCGGAAGCCGACTCCGCCACACTGCGTTTTCCGTTGGCTGATGGCGCAGTCTACGTCCACGAATTCACACGCGACGCTCTCGACGATCTGATCCATCCCGTCGTTGACCGCACCATGGGCCCAGTGAAGCAAGCGCTTTCCGATGCGAAGCTCAAGCCAGCCGCGATCGAGGAAGTAGTGCTCGTTGGCGGTGCCACGCGCACACCGCTGATTCGCCGCACCGTCCAGGAATTTTTCGACCGCAAGCCGCACACCGAGTTGAATCCCGACGAAGTTGTCGCGCTCGGCGCGGCGGTTCAAGCGAATATTCTCGACCGCGGTGTCACCAACATGCTGTTGCTCGACGTCACGCCACTTTCGCTCGGCATCGAAACCTACGGCGGCGCCGTCGCAAAAATCATCCCGCGCAACTCCACGATCCCCGCGAGCGCGCAAGAGCTCTATACGACCGGCGTCGACAATCAGACCGGCATCGACATTCATGTGCTGCAAGGTGAGCGGGAACTTGCGAAAGATTGCCGTTCGCTCGCGCGTTTCACATTGAAAACGCCGCCTGCTCCCGCTGGCCTGCCGCGCATCGAAGTGAAATTCCTGATCGACGCCAACGGCATTCTGCAAGTCGGCGCTAAGGATCTTCGCACCGGCGAACAGCGCACTATCGAAGTCCAGCCCAGCTACGGGATCAGCGACAACGAAATCGAACGTATGCTCGAGGAATCGATCGAATATGCCGAGCAAGATTTCGCCGAGCGCCAGGTCATCGAAGCGCGCACCGAATCGGAATCGATTCTCGCGGCGACCGCGAAAGCTCTGGCCAACGAGCAGTCGACGAATTTGCCGTCCAAAGAGCGTGCCGCAATTGATGTCGCAATCGCGGCTTTGAAAGTCGCCGTCGTAAGCACGGATTACAAGCTCATCCGCAAACGCATCGACGAACTGAATCGCGCAACGGAGCATCTCGCGGAATTGCTGATGAACAGCGCGGTCACAAGCGCGCTGCAGGGCCGCAAGCTGGCCGAGGTTTAGAATTTGTAGGGGCACGGCACGCCGTGCCCGTCTGGCTTTTTGTAAGAGCTTTGTCTGTAAGGGCGCTCCGACCCGGTCGGAGCGCCCTTACAAGCGATATCGTCAAATGGCGAAATGCGCCAAGGCAATCGCCTGGGATGGGGTGAACAAAACATGGGCGGAAGTAATCCATACATCGAAGAAGTCAAATACACGCCCGCAACGAAGAAATACAGAGTCACATTTCTTCCCAGCGGCAAAACTATCGAAGTGGATCCCGAGAAAATTCCTTACGGCCACAACGGCCTTCCCGGCAGCATTCTCGACATCTCCGAAGGCATCAAGGCCGGCCTCGACCACGCTTGCGGCGGCGTCTGCGCCTGCTCCACGTGCCACGTCATGGTGAAGCATGGCCTCGAGTCTTGCAACGAAGCCACCGACGCAGAGCTCGACGAGCTCGACATGGCCCCTGGCATCACGCCAAAATCACGCCTCGGCTGCCAAACCGTTCCCGATGGCACGACCGATATCGTCGTCGAAATTCCTGAGTGGAACAAAAATTACGCCAAGGAAGCCGATCACTGAGGAGCCACATGCCGCCGACATTTGGTTGGGACCAAATCGAAGACATCGCCATCGGGCTAACCGACAAATTCCCCGGCACCGATCCGCTCACCGTCCGCTTCACCGACATGCACAAATGGATCACCGAGCTCCCCGGTTTTTCCGGCGACCCCGCGGCCTCCAACGAAAGCAAACTCGAGGCCATCCAAATGGCCTGGCACGAAGAATTCCAGGACCGCCAAGCCTGACGGTTTCCGCAGACTGGGCAGAGCTGCGCGCCGCCTAGGAATCTGGCATAATCAGCAAATACCGGGGAGAGAATTATGAAGACGATCCCTTGTGCGCTGCTCGCAGCATCCCTTTTCCTGCTTGGCTATCCTTCTTCCGCGCAAGAGCCACAAACTCCCCAGCACGCCCCCGACGGCGGCACTCGCGAGACCTTCGATAGCATTTTCATTCCGTCGATGCCGAATGCGCCGTTCAGAGCCACGGTGAAGACCGAGTGGATTCGGCATTTGCCGGATGGCAGCGACATTGCGCTCAAGAATCACCGCAGCATCGTACGCGATACCACGGGCCGTATTTATCAGGAACGCGCATTCTTCGTCCCCGACGACGGAAAGCACGAGTCGACTGTCCGGCAGATTGAGATCAGCGATCCGGCTGCGCATGAGCTCTACGTTTGCAGACTTGCCGAGCGCTCCTGCCGGCTCACGCAGTTTTCCCCTCGGGCCTTCGTAGCTTCCGCGGCAGCCAGCGGCCCGCCGAACAAGGCTGGCGGCGCAGCAGGCGTGGAAAGTCTTGGCACGCAGACGATCGGCGGGCTGGAAACCATCGGCTCCCGGGAGACGACTCTCGTCGAGAGCGGAACGATCGGCAACGAGGCTCCGCTCTTAGCCAAGCGGGAATTTTGGTATTCGCCGCAGCTAGGCATCAATCTCATCACCAGGCGCCAGGATCCCCGGTTCGCTTCGGAGCAAAATTTCGAGGTTACGGACATCACTTTGGGCGAGCCTGACGCAAAGCTCTTTGAACCGCCGAGCGGTTACAAAGTGATTGACTTGCGAAAACCGCCAGTGATCTCTTCGCCGCCAACTTCGCCAGAAAATTGAATTTTTCGATCGTGACAAGTTTGCGCATCCGATGTTCGAGAAAAATTCGCCCGGCGTGCCCGCCTTGTGAAAACCGGCGCTTTTCCTTATCCTAATAGAGTTGCAGTTCTTTCCCCGAAGGCGCTATGGTGCAACGGTTAGCACGCGGCCCTTTCAAGGCCGAAATACGGGTTCGATTCCCGTTAGCGCTACCAAATAGTCTGCCGAGCATCATTATTCAAGCGTGCATGCAAAGAACCATCGGTCCCGGCTACAATCCGCGCGAGAACTTTTGGGAGCGATTGGCTGGCACGCCTTTCAGGAGCCACGTTGAGCTACATTGAGAAACACCTCATCCCTGGCGAAACCCTGCAATATCAGACCAAGCTGCATTGGATTGTCATGCTCGGGCACACTTGCCTGGCGGCATTTTTCGAGGCCGCGGGCATCGCGCTTCTGGTGTTGTCCTGGAACGCGAAGAAGGGCAGCGAAATTCATTCCACCGCATTGATTTGGATCGCCATTGCGTCGTTCCTTGTAGGGTCGATCTTCTTCGCTGTCGGCCTCGTCAAGCGCAACGCCACAGTCATGGTGCTCACCAACAAGCGCGTCATCGTAAAGACCGGCCTGGCGAGCCGCCGCACTGTCGAGCTTCTCTTGTCGAGAATTGAAAGCGTCGTCGTCGAAGAACCCGCCATGGGGCGGCTGCTCGGCTATGGCACGGTCGTTATTCGCGGCACTGGCGGAACTCCCGAACCGTTCGACAACATCTCCCACCCGCTCGAATTTCGCGCGCAGGTCCAGGGCCAAATCGCCGATGGACAAAAACAAGCCTGATCAATGTTTTCCGGCAATGCCTGCCGGTTTGGAGTTGTTGAGCGAGGCGGAGTAAACTTGTGTTTCACCTTTCCGGAGGCCGTAGATGGCAAGTCTGATGCGCACGTCAAATCCAGCTCTAAACGAAAAAGCTTTCCAAGGGCAAGTAGCGCTCGGCGATGCCATGACGTTACAAGGCACCGTCAATAAGACGGGCCTTCTTTTGCTTTGCGTAGTCGCAACGGCTGCCTGGACTTGGGGACTCTCGCATTCGGAAACCCCGCAAGCTGCTATCCCGTGGATGATCGGCGGGCTCATCGGCGGATTCGTCGTCGCGCTGGTGACTATCTTCAAGAAAACCTGGTCGCCCCTCACGGCACCGCTCTACGCCTTGCTCGAGGGCTTGGCTCTCGGCGGCATCTCTGCTGCCTTCGAGAAAACGTATCACGGCATTGCCATCCAAGCCGTGGGCCTCACCTTCGGCGTGCTCTTCGTCATGTTGCTTGCTTATAAGACCGGACTGATTCGCGCCACGCAAGGTTTTAAGATTGGCGTGATTGCAGCGACTGGCGGCATTGTGGTCTTTTATGTCGTCGAGATGGCTTTGAGTTTCTTTTTTCATTTTCAATTTACGGCTATTAACGGCGGCGGTTTCTGGGGCATCGCTTTCAGCCTGTTCGTCGTCGTGATTGCTGCGCTGAATCTCGTCCTTGATTTCGACATGATCGAGACCGGAGTGCGCGGCGGTGCGCCGAAGTACATGGAATGGTACGGCGCGTTTGGCCTGATGGTCACGCTGGTATGGCTCTATTTGGAAATTCTGCGCCTGCTTGGCAAAGCCCGGCGCCAGTAGAACAATCAGGCGCCCTAAGAAGGGTCATGGACAGGATTAAGCCCTGGGAACTGCGAAGAGTCTGTACTAGAAATTTGTCTGCAAGCGGACGGCGTAGCTGCGGGAAGGCCCGATCGCGTTTCCTGAAAACAGCCCGGCGAAATCAATCACGTTGAGGCGGTTATTGAGATTTGTGGCGTCAAATTGCATCCTCACGTTTAGCTTTTCAGTTTTCCAGAGGTCCGCGCCGATCGATGCGTCAATCGAAAGAGAAGGCCGCACACGGCCCTTGTTGAAGTTCACGCGGTCCACGACCGCCTGTCCATACTGGGCAAGCGCCAGCGCCTCATCGCCTGAGAATTCAAAGGGCAGCCCGGATCCATATTCTCCACCGATGCCTCCCCACAAACGTTTCGTGAATTCGTAGCGTACGCGGATCCGCGCTGTATTCCGCTGATCTTGTGAATCCCAAAACCGTCCGGTCGTTTGGCTCAGGGCATTGGTTGCATCGTCGCCGAGAAAAAGCCCGCCCGTCACCGGCAGATATGCCGATCCGACGATGTAGGAATAGCTCAAAAACCCGTTGAAACGATTCCAATGAGGGAGTTCCAGTTTCCCCTCCGCCCCATAGATGTAAGCCTTCGCGAACGCAATGGGAAAGCTCACGGCGGTGTTTAGCAACTGATCGTCGTCCGCATAGTTGTTGACGCGGCGATCGAACACGTTGGCGTCGAATCTCAATTGGCCGAATAAATCCTTTGTCAACCCAACCTCATAATAATTTCCGTGAGAAGGTTCGACCGGAAGACGCAGAACAATCGGATCGAGAGACGTAACGGCAAGTGAGCTGGACAAGAGAATGTTCTCGAACGAAGGCGTTTGAAAAATCCGGTCATAGGACGCGTGCACAACGATGCCAAGCTTGGGAAAATAACGAGCCACGCTCAGCCGCGGACTCACGGCATTCTGATTGACGAGCAATTGATAGTGATCCCATCGAAGCCCGGCGTTGACCGTCCAGTTGCCCAGCCGGATCTGGTCCTGCACAAACGCACCTTGTTCAAGGTCGGGCCGGCTACCCGCGAAACTGAACGTGGCTGGCGTGCCGGGATCAAATTGCGAGAAATCCGCAATGGCGTCGTTGAAATGTTCGTGGAGAAACATCGAATCGGATTCGACACCGGCTTTCCACTCCTGTCGGCCGTGATGAACCGAAACGGTTCCTTTGAAATATCCTTCGCGAAAATAATTGTGCTGGAAGGCAATGATAGGGGTGGAATACGGATTTGAGTAGAGATCGTTAGAGTTATCGCGAACCATTCCGCGGAGATTGGCGACAACATTGGACGAAAAAATATGCTCATAGGAGACTATTCCCATTGTTTCGAAATTGTCCGCGTTCTGAAGCTGCGACCCAAATGGCAGTGACGGATCAAATGGATCTTCGTGAGGAGCCTGCTGCACCTCCTCGTTTGGAATCTCGTACCTGGAGAGTGTGTGGCGAACTGAGAAACTCAACCGGTCATGGCTGGTCAAATCTCTTTCGTAGCGGACGAAGAAATCACCCGTAGTACCCGTATTCGTGAAGTTCTCTGGAACCACGGGGTTCACGTAGTGACTGGTCATGTCGCCGCTGGCGCTGACGCCCAGCGTATTCTTTCCCCAGACGTACTGCCCCATGACATAGGCGCCAGCCGTGTCAAAGCTGCCTCCAGACAGCACGGCTTCACCGTGAAAGCCTTCGCGATCGTCTCTTGCAGTGTTCAGCTCAACAACGCCGCCCATCTTTCGGCCGTACTCGGCGGGGAAGGTCGCCGTGTAGATGCTCATGGAATCAAGGTCATCCGCTCCGATTTCCGGCCCAAAGCTTGGCGAGCGGTTGTCGGTCAACGGAATGCCGTCCAAGACAAATTGCGTTTGGTATTCCGAGCCCCGCGGATGCAGCACGGCGTTGCCTTCGTAAAGCCAGCCGGGCTGCGAATTGACCAAATCCTGCAACGAGCGTCCAGGAAGAGATTGCACCCGGTTTTCAATCATGTCCGAACCGATACGGTTTATCGTCCCCGTGCGGTAAGGGTCAATCAACGTATCCGAATCCTTGACTACGACCGAGGCACTCGGCGCAGCGATGCTGAGTTTCGCTGCAAATGTAAGCGGAACTGCGGAGCGAATTTCGAGGGAATCCGTGAACACGGCGAAGCCGGAACGTTCGACGCGAAGCCGATAGACGCCGAAGGGCAAGCGTTTCGCCACAAGATTTCCGCTCTCATCGGTCTCGAAGCTCTGTTGGAACTGATTCGCTTCGCAAACGAGTTCGACCGAACTCTTCGTCCCCAAACCGGAGGGGTCCGTCACGCTCAGGCGCAGCTCGCCGGTATTGCTCTGGCCGAAAAGTGGAAAGACGCTTATGAGAAAGAGAAGTAGAAATCGCTTCATTAGTGATTGGCCCCGATGGAGAAATCGTAGTCGCGCTGCGCGAGGTGCCTGGGCGCTGAAGTTCTTATCAGGATGACATGCTTACCCCACACCCGGCTCTCTGCGTGCCCACCTTAGTATTCCTATTCAGCCTATGCTGTTCCCTATTTTTTGCAACCGACAAGCGGTGTCAGATCAATATGTTGCTGCTGCAACGCTTCGGCCTCGCAGCTATCGCTTGCCGCGCCCGCTCGCTTTCGGCAGAATAACAACCTGCGATATACGGAATACAACGTGACGCCTCCGCATACCAAGTCGAGCGGGATATTCACCATCGGCCACTCGAGTCTGGACTTGGGTGATTTCGTCGCCGTTTTGGCAAACCACGAAATAAGACTTGTCTGCGATGTGCGCAGTCGCCCCGGCAGCTATCGCTTTCCCCAGTTCAACCGCGAATCTCTTGAGGCCTGCCTCGCTGCCTCAAGAATTCAATATGAATTTCTGGGCGAGGCTCTCGGCGGCCGCCCTTTCGATCCGCGCGCCTACCACTCGGATGGCATTGTGAACTACGAAGAACGCCGCAAGGCCGCGGATTTTTCGGCTGGAATGGATCGTGTGTTAGAGCTGGCCCGCGCTTCAAATATCGTTCTGATGTGCGCCGAGGAAGACCCTCTGCAATGTCATCGCTTCCTGATGGTCTGCCCCGCGCTGCTCGATCGCGGCGTCACGCCTGTGCACATCCGCCGCGGCGGCGAACTGGAGTCACAGCGTGAAGCCGAGGATCGCCTGCTGAAATTGCACGACCTCGCCGCCTTTGACAGCGGATCTCTCTTTGTTTCCGAACGCGACGTAGCTCTTCAAGACGCGCTCCGCCGCCAAGCCCAGGAGTTTGCCTATCGTGCGTCTCCCGAGGCCATCGAGTACTTTTGATTTTATGGAACTTCTTCTTTGCACCATCGGTTTCGCAGGGAAGACTGCCGAAGAGTTTTTCCATCTGCTCGAGGAAGCCCAAGTGGAAAAGCTCATCGATATCCGCCTGAACCGCGGAGGCCAGCTTTCCGGCTTCGCAAAGCATCCGGACCTTGAGTATTTTCTGCAAAAAGTTGCGCGCATTGGCTATTTCCATGAGCCGCAGTTCGCACCAACTTCTGAGTTGCTCGATACCTATCGCGAAACCAAAGACTGGCCAACCTACGAACTTGGATTCCTGGCTTTGATGAAAGAGCGAGGAATCCCGCAAGCGCTTGACGTTGCGGCATGGTCTCCAAGAGCAGCGTTGCTCTGTTCCGAACCTGGCCCTGAGAAATGTCACCGCCGGCTTGTCGCCGATCTGCTCGCAGCGCATTGGCGGGGACAGGGCCACAGCGTTGAGATTCGCCATCTCATCGCAGCCCCCTCAAAATCTTCGAAAATGCGCCGGGTGAAGCTGAAATCCGTGTCATGACCAAGCTGCTCATCACGGAAATCACCCGCATGGGCCCAGCGTTCTGCGTCATCGGATTGCAACGGGACAAGGACAATATCCGCTCGGTTCGTCCTGTTTCCGCGACCGCCAACAGCTGGATGTATTTCCCCTTTCATCGGGGCGACGTGCTGCAGTGCGATCTCACTCCATTTCCTGGTGCCAAGCCGCACATCGAAGACCGCGTCTCGACGCGCGGCTTTCAGAAAGAATCCGCCGTTCCCGAACCAGAAGTCGTTACCTACTTGCGCAAAGCTGAAATCGCAGGCTCTCTGCCGGAGCTATTTGGCTGCGTTCTTCATGAGAACAAGACCGGCAGCGGATTGTTCGCGAAGCCTTCCGATCCCAAACGTTCCATTTGCGGAGCAGAGACGCGAAACTTGCGACTCGAACTCTGCGCAAATGAATTGCGTGCCACGCTGGCGCTTTCTTCGGGCGAGGTTTTGTGCGACCTTCCGGTCGTGGACCGCGATTGGCGCGATTTCATCGGCGCCGCGCTGGCTGAAAATCGAGGAGCAAACCGGACCGCGCGTCTCGAGCGCTTTTTGAATTCGCAATTTCATTACAGAATTCTGTCCTGCCCGCACCATTTCATCCGCCTCGGTCTTACGCGGCCTTATCATGATCTTTGCTGGCTGATGCTGGATACACTGTTCCCGCTGCCCAAGCAGGAATGGCTCGAGGAGTTCTGATGGTTCCGCTCGGAGAAGAAAATCGCTGGAGACGCCTTGTCGAGGAGTGCTTTCGACGGGAAGCCGCTTCTCAAACATCCATCCCCGATGCCGAGCAGGATCTCATCGAAACAGGCGCACTAGACTCCATGGGCTGGGTCAGTTTCCTTCGCGCCTTAGAGTCCGCAAGCGGCTTGAGTGATTTGGGCGCACTTCTTACGCAGCGCACTCCGTCTTTTGAGAGCATTTTCCAAGCCTTTCAGGAAGCTCGTGCCGAAAGCCACTCTCTTGCGGCTGGTTCCTCTTACGAAAGGCAAGCAGCAACACTCGGTCCGATCATCATTGCGAGTTCGTGCGCGGTCGTTGGATCTCGCACGATTCCTTCCGATGAGGTCGACCGGGCCTTTGGCATGCCGCCGGGAAAACTTCGCCTTCGCGCCGGGATCGAATCATTGGCCTATGCCGCCGAAGACGAAAATGAACTCACGCTGGGCGCGCGCGCAGCACAGCAAACCCTGCACGCCGCGGCTTGTGGCGTTCAGGAACTCGACTGGATTATCGCCACCAGCGAAACGCATCGTGGCTATCCTTCTCTCGCCGCGCAGCTTCATTCCCAACTCCTCGCTCGAGAAACCTGCGGCGCGCTCGACGTCGGTGGTGCATGCCTCGGTTTGCTAAATGGCATTGCTGTCGCCCAAGGACTTATTGCTGCGGGACCAGCGCGCACAATCGTTGTTATCAGCTCCGACGTCCACAGCCGCATCTTCAGGCCGGGCTGCGTAGCCGGAGAATTCGGCGGCTTGTTCGGCGACGGCGCCAGCGCATTTCTCTTGCGCGCAACGTCCGGCATCACACCGCAACACGCCTACGCCCTTGGAGAATTTTTCTTCGGATGTGCCGGCCAGTATGCCGGAGCGATTCGCGTAACGCATGACACGGCGGGGCAGCTCGACGTGCACTTCGATGGCGAAGCGCTATCTCGCGCTGCGATCACCAGACTCGAGAAGGTGATCCGGGAAACAGAACTTCGCAGCGGCATCGCTCGCGCCGCCCTGCACGGTTTGGCAACGCATCAGCCTAATCCTCGTCTGGTCAGGCTCTTGGCCGAGCAGTTAGGGTTACCTCAGGATCTGTTTCCGCCGGTGGCGCAAAAGTTCGGGAATCTGGGCTCGTCCACATGCGGGGTTGCCCTGGACGCCGTCCTGCGATCCGTTGGCCCCAAACACGCGACTGGGCCAATCTTCATGGCTTCCCTCGGGCCGGGGCTGCTTTTCGGCGGCGGCTGGCTCATTTCGACCTGAAAATCAGAACGTGTCAAAGGTGGCGACCTGTAACATTTTGTTACAGCCGCCCAGAAACCCTCCTCTCTTAAAAACTGAAATAGCCCATAAACAACAGATAATAAATGGCTTATATGAAAAGCTCTACTGGTGGGGGACGTGCAGTCTCTTAGGCACCCGGCATGTGGCCGGAAGAAATCTGAGGAGTTCCGGGATGAGTAAGCGCAATAGCAGGGCCGAACAAGGGTTTTCACTTCTCGAGATGATCGTGGTCGTGATGCTTGCGTTCGTCGTAATGGCCTTCGCGGTCATCAACACGATGAGCTCCACGCAAAGTGCGCGAGCCAATGCTGCGATGGACGCTGTTATCTCGCAACTTCGCCAAGCACGCGAACTTGCTATCGCCAAGCGGCGCAACGTGGAAGTGGCATTCATCCAGCCCAACCAAATCCAGACGACATTGTTAACTCTGCCGGGCGAGGTCGTACCTACGCCAATCACTCCGGTTTTTCTGAACGACAACGTCGGTGGCGGACTGACTTACACATTGTTCGCCAACCTTCCAGATACACCCATGAACTTTGGCAACTCGACGGCGGTCAGTTTGCAGTCGCCCGCCGGCGGCGGCGCCTGGTCCGTGATGTTTACGACGTCCGGCGCGCTGGTTGGCTCGTCGCAAGCCGCAGCAAGTCTCTATGCCGTGACAAATAACAATCCAGTGAACGCTTCGATCTTTATTGGCATCCCCGGAAAAACGAATACAGCGCGGGCCATCACCGTCTTTGGGGCCACCGGCCGAGTTCGCGCCTACCACTGGACGGGCGCGGCCAGCGGGCCCAGCACTGCCTGGATGGAATAGGGAGACAAACTATATGAAACAACAGCTCAAGAGCTCTCGCCAACCGGCCGGCTTCACTCTGATCGAAGCCATGATCTCGATCCTTATTCTGTCATTCGGCGTGCTTTCGCTGGCGGCGGTCTACGCGCAAGGAATCATGTACAGCAGCATGTCGCAGTTCAACTACATCGCGGAAAAGAAAGCGGAAGAGGCCGTGGAGACGATTTTCACGGCACGCGACACCAAGGTATTGACCTGGGCGCAAATCCAGAACGTTTCAACAGGCGGAGTCTTCAAGGATGGCGCCCAGCCCTTGCTCGACCCTGGCCCGGATGGGCTGGTTGATACCGCGGATGACAATGCGGCGTTGCCGGACACCATCATCATTGGCCCGGGTCCAGACGGAATTCTGGGCACTCCAGACGACAAGGTGCTCAATCTCAATTCGATCATGACCCGGACGGTTGCCATTGCGCCGGTTACAGGAGAAACGAATCTCCGGCAGATCACCGTCACCATCACGTACCAATTCGGCAAAATTCAAAATACTTACACGCTCATAAGCTACATCTCGGCATTTGCGTGAGGACGGCGGGAGAAAATTCACCATGAAAAAACAGTCTGGATTCACACTTATCGAGCTCATGGTGGCGCTGGGCATCACGCTTGTCGCCCTCGCAGCGACCATGCTCGCATTCAAGGACGCCACGAACTCGAACCAAAGCGTCACTCTCAAATCCGATCTTTCGGATAATCTCCGCGCCGGAGTGAACCTCCTCGAGCAGGACCTCATTCAGGCGGGTACGGGCATCCCGACGGGTGGGATTCCAGTTCCTTATACCCCGGGACCTGCGGGTTGCCTCGGGAGCGGCGGCGCGCCAATCAATCGCCCCAATCTGACGGGCGGGTTGACCTTCCCCGTCTGCAACGTGAGCCTTAATGCTGTTGAACCCGGCTGGGAACTCGGCCCGCCAATCTCGAGTCCAGACTCCACTGCTGGAGTAAACACAGACCTCATCACCATGCTGTACGTGGACAACACTCTGGCCCTCAACGCCAGAATGATCAATGAGCCCGCGAATGGCGCTAATCCGGGCTGCCCGGCAGGAGCCATCACCAACAATGGGCAGACCGTGACCTTTGATGCGACCTGCATCTTATTCTCTCCCACGGGAGTGCAGCTCAATCCCGGCGACTTGATCATGTTCAGCAACGCCAACGGCAACGCCATTCAAGAAATAACCAGCGTGTCTGGCCAGACATTGCAGTTCGCGGGAGGCGATGGTTTGAACCTGAACGCTCGCACCGATCCTCAGGGCACGATGAAGCAGCTCGAAAATACGAACGTTGCCGGCAACCCGAACGGTACCTTTCCTCCGACCACGGCGACTCGCATTTGGATGGTCACCTACTATCTCGACAACATCACCGCTCCGCCGAATACCCGGCTGATTCGCCGCGTGAATTGGAATCCCGGCCAGCCCGTCGGCGAGACCATTGAAAATCTTCAGTTCAAATACAACTTTGTCGACGGCGTGACCAATCCTTCCGGCCAGCCCACCATCCCCGCGGGTGAATCGGAGAGTGAGATCCGCTCCGTCGACGTCCTTGTCGGGGCGCGTTCGACGAACCCTTGGGGACAGAACAAGACCTATCTCCGTGACAATTTCATGACGCAGGTCAGCCTCCGCAGCATGGCCTACGTCAACAGGTACCAATAATGAGGAGCACAACGATGAAAGCCGTAAAAAAGCTGATGCGACGCGACTCGGGCATCGCCCTACTTACAACCTTGCTGCTTATGATGCTGATGTCCAGCTTGCTGGTCGGGTTCATCCTGCTGATCACCTCGGGGCAGAAGTTGAACGGAGTCAACAACGGTTACAGCAAGGCCTTCTATGGCGCGGAAGCGGGCATGGAGAAGATTACCGCGGACCTGGGCACGCTTTTTGATAACAACTACTCGCCTTCGGCCGCCCAGATCAATGCCATCGCGGCAGCTCCTCCGAATATTCCCGGGATCCAATATTTGAGGTACGACGGGACTTCCGGCTACCAAATCAACTACAACACCGACGTGAACGGAAACCCCTTGGCCACCGTCACTCAGGTCCAATCCGGTGCTTATCAGGGCATGAGCGCTCTGGCCACGCAGTACACGCTGCTGGTGACGGCGCGCACGGTGAACAACAACGAAGCGAAGCTGCAACGCACTACGCAAACCGTCGGTATTCCCATGTTCCAGTTCGGCATCTTCTCGAGTACCGACCTCAGCTTCTTCCCTGGTCCGCAGTTTAGCTTTGGCGGCCGCACCGCGACCAACGGCAACCTGTTTCTGGCCACATCGGGCGGCCCGTTAACCCTTTCCGACCCCGTCACCGCTGTTCTAAACGTTATTCGCACGAACCTCTCGAACGGGGTTGCGACGGCAGCCTCGTATAACGGGACAGTGGACATCACCACTTCCCCCGGTACGGCATCCTATCGCGCGCTTGCGTTGAATGAAGGCAGCTTGGTCGGCACCATTGGATCCGCCGTTAACCCCACTTGGACCAACATCTCTCTTGGTGCGACCAACTACGCGGGCAATTTGCGCAACGGCGCGACCGGTGCGACACCGTTGAACCTCGGCATCGTGCTGCTCGGCAATGGCACGACGCAGCCCGTGGATCTGATCCGCCGGCCGGTCAACACCAGCGAGAGCACGTCTGTTACAAACCTCCGCTATTTTGCGCAAGCCAGCCTCAAGATTCTGCTTTCCGATAACCCGACGGATATTATGTCGTTGCCTTGTGTCTCCTCCACGGCGCCGGTTAACCTGGCCCAACTTGCTTCGCCAGTTTCCACTTGGACGGGACTGGGAGGTAATCCACAGTTACTTTATAATAAAATGACTGCCAACAACGCACTGGGATACAACACGCCCCCAGTTCCGCTGGCGGCCTCCGGCGCCGCATTAGGCGCGACGGCCTATAGCCCCGGTGGAACCTCATCACTCACTGGAAATGGGTACTGGTTGACCACCCCGGGCGGAGCCGGTTTCGCAACTGCCTCGGGCCTGCCCATCATCCAGGGCTATATCAAAATTGATCTCCAGACCAGTTACGGCAATCCTTGCGGCACCTGGCAGGACGTCACTCTCGAAGTGTTGGGTTACGGTTATGCAGGCCGCGACATCAACCCTCTAACCGGCCTAACATTGGCACCCACTGTACAGTATGGCACCTCCGAGCCTCTTCTCGCCTTGCCGACAACCCAGCTCGGCTATCCATATAGCGGTGCGAATCAGTGCCAGGACGTTCATCCAAACGCGATTATCCGTCTTGAGCGCGTTCGTGATAATCCTTCGAATTACACCAATGCCAATACGAACACCCGATGCGGCGTAACGAACAACGCTACGCCTGTCAACCAGATATACCCCAAGAACCCGGCCGATTACTGGCCTAACACGCTGTTTGATACTCGCGAGGGCAACGCACGCGACATCATCCCCGCCGGCAGTTTGGGTGCCGGCGTTAATGTCATTAACTATTCGCAGATGGTCACCCTGGGCGGCACCATGCGGTACATCGAAATCGACGCCAAAAACTTAGCAGCTTATTTCGCAGGCACTGGCGCTTATGTCGGGGGGTCTGGCCACTTGGCTTATGACTCCGTGAACGCCCCGAACGATTTCACGGTGTATGTCTCCGACCGGCGCGGAAACTATACAGCAGGCGCGTTGACGAACGTCTGGCCGCCGACCTCTCCAAGCGGTCACGAGACAGGCGAATTTGGTTGGGATGACTTCGTAAACCCTGCCAGCCCGTACGGCTGCCCCAATGGATCGCAGGACACCGGCGAAGATCTCGATTCCCTCGGCGCTACGGGGTTCTACACCTATGGGGCGAACCCGACCTATACCATGGACGCCGGCGCTATCACCCCCCCCGGAACTCTGACTTTGAGCCAGGTGCTCACCGGTCCTTCCCCTATCCTGGGCTTCGGCCAATATGGATTTTTCAGCACCGCGGCCCCTGGCAACCTCTACGGCACGAACACGTCGGGCGCATCTGCCAATGCCATAGCACCGAATCCGAGTTGCAACCCGGTTACCTCGCCTTCCGTTATCTGGCCCTGGGCCTACGTGATCCACGCCAATGAAGCGCGCGAAAACCCCAACCCCTTCTTCCGTCGTGCGGTCAAGATTAGGGACGGCAATGACTTGACGGGGATCGGTACCTGCCCCGGCACCGTACCCTGCGGTCTAGCGATTGCGACGGAGAATCCGGCGTACATCGAGGGGGACTTCAACGCCAACTCTGGTGGCAACGGCTTCAACGATCCAAACATAGCCGTCTCCGTGAACGCGGATGCGGTGACCCTGCTCTCTAACAACTTCAACGACGTGAACAGCTTCGCGTTCCCCTATGTGACCTCGAGCACGCAGCGCGATGCCGTAACCAGTTATTACCGCGCTGCCGTGATGGCCGGGAAGGGAGTCTCCTTCCCGCAGCCCACGACTTGTGGAACTGTGGCCTGCTACGCGGACTACGGCACCGATGGCGGCGTCCACAACTTCCTGCGCTATCTCGAAGATTGGAGCGGCCAACAGTTGAATTACCGCGGCTCGATCATCAGCATGTATTACAACCGGCAGGCCGTTGGCACATACAAGGATGGCCTATCCAACACGGTCTACCAACCGCCCACCCGCGGGTACAACTTTGACACGGAGTTCCTGACTCCTTCTTTGTTGCCGCCGCGCACGCCGCTCTTCCGCGACGTGAACACCACGGGCTTTACGCAGCTCCTTTTGCCAACTCAGTAGAACGCAGCAGCCTGCTGCACCCACGACCGGCCCCGCTCGCCCGGGGCCGGTCGCTTTTTGGAGTCTGCTTTTTGACGGAACGGAAGCTGGAACGAGAATGTGATCTGCAGCGCATACGCCTTACGATCCTGGGCGAGTTCTCGTCGTAAAGCTGGTATTCACCGTGGGGACGACGCATGCCTGTAAAGGCGGCCAGCCCGCGTCGGTCGTGGGGTTGCGGCAGAGCGATGTTATGGCCGGGCTGACTAGCGAGGGATCAACGGTATCGTCGAGCGGCTCAGCGTAGACCAGGTAGCTATGTCCGATCGGCAAATGGCCGATTGCGTAGCTGCCGTCGAATTGCGCGGGGCCTGGCGCAGAGCAACTCCATCCTCCGAGCGTCGCTCCGGCGACCGCTCCGCTCGCGGCGTCGACCGCCACGACATGCGCGCCGAAGATTCCCGTTACGCCAGGCGGCGATGCCGGCAGGGAGAGCGGATTAGCAGGGGTGACGTGCCCGCTGATCGAACCTACATTGACCGTGTCGGAAGGGTCCGGATACAAGACACGCAGCCCCGTAATGTCGTCATTCCCTAGTGGTGCGTCAGGTTGCTGCGCAGTGGGCCGCATTCCTGTAAACGTTCCCGGCGCGGGCGCAAATGGATACATCATCGCGTTTAACACCGCGGAATGGCTGAAACCCAAAGTGTGGCCCAATTCATGCGTCAACAAGGATTCAAAATCGTAAGCGGTAGGCGTTGTGGCAAGCGCCGCAGGCGTCGCAAACGCGATCGTGGAACTGCTCGGGTCGAAATAAATGTCGGCATCGAGGATTTGTCCAACCTGCGTGGCCGGCGCTCCGGTTCCCACTTGCACCCCGATGACGTCCGCAGTAATCACGCGCGTGAATGCCAGAATCCCCGGCGTAAATGCGGCATCCGCCTGGTCGAAGCAAATCGAATTCACTCCATCCGCTCCGCAGGCGTTTTGCGTCGCCGTGCGGGCTATCGGTGCAAACGTTCCGGGCACGAGCGTAGTACCGCTTACGCCCGTCCATACCGCCATCGATTGCGTAATCGCCTGCTCGACCTCGTTTAAACGGCCGGCAGCTGTCTGGCTTTGCGTCAGGATGGTCACTGGATTCGTTCCCAGCACGGTGCTCCATTGCTCCGCAATCGAGCCGGGAGCAACGATCTCGTGCGCAGCCACCGGGCACGCGGAGCCTCCGGAAACGCTCGCGGGCTGGCGCACGTCCGGAACGATTTGGTCGAACGCATATCCGCTAGCGCCTGGGATGCCACAAATGCCGTAGACAATGGCAAAGATCATCGCGATGATTCTGGAAAAAATCGGCTGTTTCTTTTGCACTTTCATTGCTGTTCTCCTGGGTCTCACTGATTTTCTTGTCTCAAGGCCTTGTGCAATTTCTCCCTGAATATAGCCACCGGGAGATTACGAATTCCGCCGCGCCGGAACGCTCTGGTTTGCGGGTCGAAAATCGGAGCCGAGGCAGAATCCTGAGTGACGAGTTCCATACCGGACTGCGGATTGCGAACGACGCGAAAAGTTCCCTGCGACCAGCCCATAACTTGATAGGGCTCTCCGTCGCGGCTCCAAAGGAAGAGATACACTTCTTCGCCGGTGCGAAAAGCGGGAACCTCGTCGACATGCGAATGAAGATGTCCCACTCTTCCGCCGAGCATTCGCACGGTGACGACGCCAGGCAGAGCGCCTTTCTCGCGTTGCACGACTTCAAACTTTGTTTCCGTCCAAATCTCGCCTCGGTCCCAAAGACTTGTATTTCCCAGGCAGCGCAGCCGTGCAACCGCAGTGGATTCCTGCGCGAGGTCATCCAGTTTCAGGCGCGAAAGTGTTGTAGCACTTGCCACCAGCGCGATAAGCACAAGTCCGCCCAGAAAAAGAATCAACAAAAATCGGCGTCTTTGAACGTAGCTCATTTTTAATTACCTCGCTGTCTTCACTGGATCACCAGGGCGCCGCTGGCGGCGGTCTTGTCCAGATTCGTGTTTTGAATGAAAAGCGTGCGAGCGCCCGGCAGAGCGCTGGCGGAAATCTGCAGAGTCAGGTGGATAATCCCGAGACCGGCGGGCTGCGCCGCAATCACCGTAACGTCGCCAGGGCCGGAAACGGTGTAAGTCATGCTCGTGTCCAGGCCGCTCTCGGAAAAGACGCAGAGATCGAATGTCGAATTACCGCTGGCTGGCGGTTGAATCGGCAGCGGATTGCCGGAGAGCGAACAGGAATTGTTCGCGACGGAAAACATGCCGAGCGCGCCAACGTTCAGGTCCACGTCGTTGCCTTGGGCGGTCACGCCTGCGGTTGTCGGGTCAACAACAACAATGTCCTGGCCGGTTGCTGCGGGAGAGGAGTTGCTAAGAGCAATAATGTCATCCGAGCCGTTGGGGGGAGCGACAACCAGGGAGACGGCATTGGATGCTGTCCCGCCGGGATTCTGAACCTGCACCGGAACATTTCCCGCTACGGAAACATCCGCGGCGGTGACAGGAGCCGTGCATTCCGTGGCGGTGATGCAAGTGGTCGTTCGCGCCGTCCCGCCGATCATCAAGATCGAGCCAGGCCCTGGACTCGAGGCCGTGAACCCGCTTCCTTCAACCAGCAGCGTGAAACCGTCGGCCGCGCTCGCGTAAACGCTCGCCGGATGCAGCGCAAGAATGTTGACTCCCGTCGAGATGGTCACGTTCGCCGCTCCGGACTGCGTGGTGTCGTCTGAGCTGATAGCCACTACTTGCAGAGCGTCTGGCGTTGGCGCCGCGCCCGGGGCGGTGTAGTCGCCGTTCGCATCGATTACGCCGCAGACGCCGCTGGTCACACACGCTGTGCCTTGAATTTGCCAGACGACGCTTTGATTGCTCGTTCCAAGCACCGACGCCGTGAAGCTCTGGACTGCAAGAGGCGCGAGCGTGATGCTCGCCGGTTGCACGGAAACCAGCACATGGTTGATTACCGTGATTTGCGTCGAAGCGGATTTTGTGGTGTCCGCCGAGCTGGTCGCCGTAACGCTGATGGGATTCGGCTGAGGAATCGTTCCCGGTGCGACGTAGTCCACTTGCAGCGAGGTTCCGCTGGTCACGCTTTGGCACGGGCTCGAGCCCACCACGCAGATTTGGCCGAGAGTTGTGTTGCCGCCGGAGACGCCGCTGACGCTCCAGCTCACGCCCATGTTGGTTGTTCCGAGGACTTGCGCGGTCAGGGTTAAACGCTGATTTGCTGCTAACGTTGCGGTCGCAGGGGATAGGCTGACGTTCACGCCGGCCTGGACGGCCATCGTGGCTTGCGCTGCCTTTGTTGGATCGGCCTGCGGCGTCACTGTAACCGTGACGGTGTCAGGACTTGGCGCCGTGGTGGGAGCCGTGTAGGTCGCAGTATTGGCGGTGACGGAGCCGCCCGCTCCTTGCGTGGTCACAACAGTCAGCGTTCCGCAAGCGGAGGAGCTGCAGCCGGGGCCGGTAAGCGACCAGGAGAGAATTGCGCTGGGGTTGGAGCCAGGGACGGGGGTCATAGTTGCGACGATTGCCGCTGTTCCTCCGGCGGACACGCTTTGCGGCGCAGTGACTTGCAGAGTGAAATTGCTAGTGATGGTGATGGGGACAGAGGCTTGTTTCGATGGATCGGCGACGCTTTGCGCCGTTAATATCGCCGCGGCGAGCGACGGTAGAATTCCCGGCGCGGTGTAGTTGCCGCTCAGGTCCACCGCACCGCATGCGGTCGGGCAGGTCGCACCGCTGAGGCTCCAGCGCAACGTCGGGTCTGGGTGCCCGGCGCTGGCAATTGTTGCGTGAAACGGCTGCGTCGCGCCGAGTTCGACGGCGCCCGCTGGCGGCGCAATGGCGATCGAGATGTCGCTTGCGATGGTCAGTTGCGCCGTCGCGAATTTTGTTGTGTCCGCCTGGCTCGTCGCTGTCACTTGGATGGTCGTTGGGGAAGGCAGATCGGCCGGCGCAGTGTAAAGACCAGCAGAAGAGATTGTTCCCGTTGCTGCGCTTCCGCCGGCAATGCCGTTCACGCTCCACGTCACGCTTGTGTTGGTGGCGTTGATCACGGTCGCAGTGAATGTCTGGGAGTTTCCCAGCAGGACCGAAGCGCTGGCCGGCGTAACTGACACGGAGACGGATGGAGGCGACGGAGGTGGCGGGTTAGTTTCGCCGCTTGTGCTGCCCCCACCACAGCCCTGTAACAATGTAACTGCGGCGAACAGCGCGATGAGTTGCGAAGCAGCAAGTCTCGTCCAGACCAATTTCCCACGTCCGTCCACCGAGCTTGCTTTCGTCGCGTTTCGCGTGAGAGGACGCATGCACGGCGGAATGCAGGCGAAGGGCCAGCGAAAGGAGGAGACGAGATTCGGCTGTGAGAGTGACGACATGCCTTCGGATTGCCTTTCTTAGTTATTGAAAATAAGACAGTTAGAATGCGGCCAAGAAATCGGATCCATATTTGTGGCGGCGCAGCGGTGCTGCTGAAGGATCGTCAAGCAACGTACTTCATCCCCATTTGGAACTAAACGTCCGGGCGGCTGTTCCAAAACAGGAGTCGCGTGCTCAACTGCCACTGTTGCTTTGCCAGCAGCGTTGTATTTAACTTTCTGGTTAAATGAACCAATTTCCCAGCGACGCCGTCTAGCTGGTGTACGGGGAGGGCGAGCGTTCTTGGCTCGCACAACAGACCGCATGCAGGAGCTGGTTCTGATCCAGCCACAGAACATCGTTAGCCGCTCCGCGGTCGCCCGGGACGGAGAGACCAACCTGACACGCGAAGCTGCTCAGGCCGACCTACGCCGGGAGTTCGAGGAGCGCCTCGCGGAATGTGGGCCGCTGGCATATCGCGTCGCGCGCGGCGTGCTGCGCAACAGCGCGGATGCGGAAGACGTGGCTCAGGAAGCATTGTTGCGCGCATATCGGCGATTTGAACGCTTACGTGACCGCGGGCGTTTTCGCGCGTGGCTCGTGCGCATTGCATTCCGGCTGGCGATCGACAGGATGCGCTCGTCGAAGCGGCGGGAAGTGCGCGAAACGCTTTGGTCGAGGCCGGCGCCGCGGCCCTCGACGGAGGATTTGGCCGCTGGCAGCGAGATTCAGGCGCATCTTGACCGCGCCATGGAAGAGCTTCCCGATAAACACCGGTTCGTTCTTTTGCTCGCGGCCATGCAGGGCCATTCGCTCGAAGAAGTGGCGGAGATGCTTGGTCTGCCAGTTGGGACCGTGAAATCGAGATTGTTTTTTGCGAGAAAGCAGTTGGCGGAGAAATTGCGATGCCATGCGAAAACTATAGAGAAGCGTTAATAGATGCCGCGGCGGCGGGTTCTGCGCGATCGCGGGAAGTGCGTTCGCATCTGGACGCTTGCGCGTCCTGTCGCGCCGCGTTTGCTGATGAGATGCAACTCTTCGCCGCTATCGATCAGGGCTTGCGCGTTACCGCCAACGCCGATGCACCTGCCTCATTGCTCCCGCGAGTGCGAGCTCAGCTATTGGAGCAACCTGTATCGCGCGGCTCGTGGGTTCCGGCCTTTGCGGGCGTTGGAATCGCGGCGGCTCTGGTCCTTGCACTGGTTTTTGCTCGCAGGCCCGCGCGAAATGCCTTTGAAGCCAGCCGGCAGGCAATCGCCGCTGCGCACAACGTCCCTACTGTCCTCGGCCACTCGACTCCTACGTCGGTCGTTCCACTCAAGACCGCGCGGACGGCTCGAAAGCACGTTCGAGGCGGGGCACTTAATGCCACACCTGTCGGTGAAGCTTCAGGCGTTGAAGCGGAAGTGCTAATTCCCGCCGGACAGAAGCGGGCATTGGATGTTCTGCTCGCGCAACTGCGGCAAGGCGAACTACAGACTGAAGTATTGCTTGCTGAGCGACCTGAGGAGCCCCTGAAATCATTAGAGGTGTCCCCACTGGATATATCTCCCATCGAGATCAAGCCGCTCCCGGATGTGAGTACGGAGACGGCGTCACCTGAGAACATAACGAAACGATAGGCTATTCGAGAGATCTGAAAAGGAGTGTTCATGAAGAAAATAATTTCGACTGTGCTGTTGGTGAGTTTCACGCTTGTAGTCCCACGGTTATGTGGACAAGAAAAGGAAAAATCCGTGAGCGCCGAGAAGGCCGCCCAACCCCAGAAGGTTATTACGCCTCTGCGCGTGCAGGTTGTCTTTACCGAGTTCGACGGCGACAAAAAAATCGGCAGCTTGCCCTATTCCTTTCTCGTAAGTGCAGACGACGGGGGAGCGCCCGCAGCGGTGCGCATGACTCTTCACATTCCAGTCGAGACTTCTAGTAATACGGGTGTAAAGCAGACAGAGCATTGGAACCTGAGCACCAACCTCGACGGCCGAGCGGAGATGCTTGACGACGGTCGTTTCCTCTTAAGGTTGGGCTTGGATAAGAGCTCAATTTACCTGGCTGGAGTGAATCAGAAGCCATCCTCCCTTGGAGGAAACGAGATTTCCAACGGCCAGCCGATCCAGGAAGATTTTCGAACCCAGGTGAATCTGCTCATTCGCGATGGCCAGACTATCCAATCGACGGTTGCAACGGATCCGGCCACGGGCCACGTGCTTAAAGTCGATGTTACGCTCAATGTGATTAAGTAAGTCAGGCCGACGAATCTACGAGGCTTCTAATAGCGCAGGTAGGGCGCTGTTTAGGTCCGAGTTGAGAAAGCGGTAGCCCAATTTTTCCAGCTTTTGTGGGAGGACGCGCTGGCTGGAGAGAAGCAGGGCGTCGGCCATTTCGCCCAGGGCTAGGCGGAGGGCGAATGCCGGGGCGGGGAAGAGCGCGGGGCGGTGCATCGCTCTCGCTAGAGTTTTCGTGAACTCGGCGTTTTGCACCGGCTGCGGCGAAATCACGTTGATGGGGCCTCGGACTTGTCCGTTTTCGAGGGCGAGGCGCAAGATTTCGGTTACATCTTCGAGTGCGATCCAGGACATCCATTGCCGGCCCGAACCGATTTTTCCCCCGACGAAGAAGCGGAAGGGAAGCATGATAGGCGGCAGCGCACCGCCGTCTCGCGACAAAACGATTCCGAACCGAGCGAGTACGACGCGGATGCCAATGGCTTCGGCCTTGAGCGCTTCCGCTTCCCAGTCCTTGGCCAGGCCAGCGAGAAAATCATTTCCTTGCTGGCTTTCTTCGGTCAAGAGTTCATCGCCGCGATTGCCGTAGATGCCAGTTGCGGACGCGGAAATGAGAACTCTGGGGCGTGCGTTCATCTTCGCCAGGGCGGTAATTAGTGCGCGCGTGGTATCAATGCGGCTTGCATGCAGCACCGCTTTGCGACTGGCGTTCCAGCGGCCATCGGCGATGGATGCTCCCGCTAGATTTACGACCGCGTCTGCACCAACCGCGGCGCCGCCAAGTTCCCCAGTCGCGGGGTTCCAGGCCACTTGAAAACCGTCGTTTTCCGCATCTTTCGTGACAGTTCCAGGCCTTACGAGCCGGCACACGGTGTGCCCCACCTTTACGAGCTTGGAAACAAGCGCGCTTCCTACCAAACCGCTCGAGCCGGTCACAAGAATTTTCATTGCGATTCTTCTCGATTCTTTTCACACATCGCTCAAATACGCGA
This sequence comes from Candidatus Acidiferrum sp., assembly GCA_049794595.1. Lineage (GTDB taxonomy): Bacteria > Acidobacteriota > Terriglobia > Acidiferrales > UBA7541 > Acidiferrum. Next base: position 2,360 of record JBARCY010000284.1, on the reverse strand, counting down.
TGTCAAAACGCTACGCAAGCCTCGCCCAGCGGTCAAGCAATAGAAAACTTCAAAGGGTTTTTTGTGATGAAAAAGTCGAAGCCCGCGAACCGCGCCAGGCTATTAGCGCAAAGCGCGCAAGCTATAGCCCCCTGCTGTTCCGCAGGTTACAATTCTTTCGTGAGTGCTCCTTCACAGACAGCGCGCATCAAGGTTCTTTTCTTCGGCAGGCTGAAAGAAATCGTCGGCCACGCCGAAGACTGTGTCGAGTTGCCCGATGGTGCGCCGATCGAGGCGCTTTTTTCTCGCTATGGCGCGGATCATCCCGAACTCGCGCGCTATCGAGCTTCGCTGGTGGCCTCGCGCAATCAGGAATTTGCGGCATGGAGCACGCCGCTCCATTCCGGGGATGAGGTCGCTTTTCTTCCGCCGGTAAGCGGCGGCTAGCGCTGCTCATTATGACCAAGCTTCCACAGCCTGATTTGCTCTTGCTCATGCGTGACGCCATTGACCAGGACGTCTTGGTGCGACACGTTCGCGCTGGGGAAGATGGAGCTGTCGTCACGTTCGATGGCTGTGTGCGGAATCATTCCCACGGTCGGCGGACGCTTTATCTGGATTACGAGGCTTACGAAACCATGGCGCTGGCGAAGATCCGCGAAATCGCCGAGCAAATTCACGACAAATTTCCCATTCACCTCGTGGCTATCGCGCATCGTCTGGGGCGGCTCGAAATTGGCGAAACCAGCGTTTTCATTGCGGTGAGCTCTGCTCACCGGCCGGCGGCGTTCGATGCTTGCCGATTTGCTATCGACACCCTCAAACGCACCGTGCCCATATGGAAGAAGGAGTATTTCGAAGACGGGGCGGTGTGGGCCGACGGTGAGATGCCTCCCGCGCCCGCGGAGACACGGGCGGCGAAACCAGCATCTTAATGGATCAATGATCTCGACAACCCCTCGCGCCCTCGCCGCGGCCATAGCTTTTATGGCTGCTCTTTCTTTGGCTGGGCTCGCGCTCTCCCAAGACAAGCCTGACCGGCCACCGTGGGCGCAGCCGAGGCCGAATCTGCCGGCGAGTTCCTCTTCCGCGAATGCTCCAGCGCCAGTGCCACCGACGCTGCCTTCGCCTCCGCCGCCCGGCACCATTGTGCCAACGCCGGTGCCGCCGCTCAGGCCGCCTATAGACTCTGAAGATCAGCGCGGGCAGATTAAAGTCAAAGTGGATCTGGTCAACATTCTGGCGAGCGTTCTGGATGAGCACAACCGGCCTGCGCCGGATCTGCCGGTTGAAGCCTTCCAACTCTTTGAAGAGGGCGTGCGGCAAAAGATCGAAGTGTTTGAATCGGAAACCAAGCTGCCGCTCGATCTTGCGCTGATGATTGATTCGAGCTTGAGCGCGAATATGGAGATCGGGTTCGAGAAAGAAGCTGCGGCGCATTTCATTCGGCAAGTGTTGCGTTCGGGCGACCGGCTGTCGGTATTTGCGTTCGACGAAAATGTCACCCAGCTTGCGGGGTTCTCGGACAACGTGCCTGCGTTGCAGACGGCTGTCCGCAAGATTCCGCCTGGCTCGGGGACGTCGATCTATGACGCCATACTTCTCGGTGCGCGGGCGCTGGAACGCCGTGGCGAAGAGCGGCGCAGAGTCATCATTTTGATTACGGACGCGGGAGAGACGACCAGCCGGACCGATTTTGACGCCACGCGGAAAGAAGCGGTGCGTTCGGACGCGTTGCTTTATACGATTGTGATTCGTCCGGTGAAAAATGAGAGCGGGCGCAACACTGCGGGCGAGCACGCCCTGGAAACCATCACAGAGACTACCGGGGGCGACATGTTCTATCCCGATACGCCGCAGGAGTTGGATGTGATCTTCGACGTCATTGATCGAGAGTTGCGCACGCAATACCGGCTGGGTTACTACCCGAGCCCTCGCGGTCCGGCGAATACGTACCGGAATGTCGAGGTCAAGGTGCTGAACGGCGAGTATCACGTTCGATCGCGGAAGACGTACCTTACCGGGCCGCAGTGAGCCGGTGGCGAATCGAAAGTGCCACTTGAGAATGGGTAGGAGTGTATGGCCGTGGGGATCTCTGGCGGTGCTACCCCCTCCCCTAGGTTTTGCATAACTGTTCATTCTAAAGGGAGTTAAAGTTGTTTGTTTTGTATCAGTTTTGTAAATGTTGATTCTGAATTACTTGCGAGGGTCAATTTGCACTGAAATTGTGCAAGATGCCATGATTTCTGTAAGTGCTGATGGCTCTGTTGACATCCTACAGGCGTGGGGTGGGCCTGAGGCGGTAGAGGTTGTAGGCAAGACCGAGCAGCAGAGCTTGGCGGATCTGGATGGCCAGGCTGCGCCCGGGCGCGCGCGAGGAG
>JBARCY010000283.1:0-19765 GCA_049794595.1 Candidatus Acidiferrum sp. | reverse complement strand
GCTCTGGTATCTCATGGCCATAGCGGCTCTCCTTTTCCAAAGAAAAGTTCTCATCCCGGACTCTATCCGAGTCCGGGCCGAGAGCCGCTACTTCCTCTTTCAGGGTTCAACTAAAGGCGGGACAACTTCCGAGCGGCCCGCAACCTACCTTGCAACAGCCGCTCCAACGCGTGCGTGGGCTTGCGAGGCAGGCATTTAGGCCCACTTGACAGGATAGTCCGCAGGGCTAAATTGTCGCTACGGCTGGTGGCTGTTCCCGATTCACGGGCTAACCGGGACTGAGCCACTATCGCGTGAAAAGCCTGCTTGACGGAGCCCCAGTGCTTCGTGTATACTTAGTTTTGTAGAGAACTATGTTTCGACAGCGGGAGACTCCTCTCCCGCTTTTTTTATTTTATGGATAGCTAACCGGCTTCTTCGCTGCGCCCAATCCAAACTATATTCCAGGGTACGAGCCGATGGGTACGAGAGATTGCTCCCCCGCCTTTCCTCGAGTTCGCGCGCCTGAGTTACGGCGGCGATTGTGGGTGAAAGAAAAGCGGCAGCAGGGCTGCCGCACTCCAAAGTAGAAGACCTGTGCCCGACAAACGGCAAATCCTCGGTTCCATCGCCGCGGCGGCGAGAAAGCTTGGCCGCGCCCCGTCGCGAGCGGAGTTTCAGTCACACTGCGGGATCTCGGCATACTTTGTGTTGCAATACTTCCGAACGTGGAGCGAGGCGGTCCGAGCCGCGGGACTCCGGCCGTACACGCGGAATGCGAAGATAGAGAGCCGGGCGCTGCTGGAAGACTGGGGCGAGGCGGTGCGAAAAAATCGCGCGATCCTTCCGCGGCATATCCATCTTCGGCTGGGAAACTACAATCCGGGCACGCTGGCAAAACGGTTTGGGGGCTGGCGGGCGGTGCCCGATGCTTTTCGCAATTTTGCCAAGGGCAAGCGGGAGTGGGCAGACGTGATGGCGCTGCTGCCCCAACGCGCAGCGCGGCGTCGAGTGGGGAAGGCCGAGCGGCAAATTCCACGGAGCGACGCCGCTCCCGCAGTCGCGGCGCGCGAGACATGGCACGTCCGACTGAGGGACCGGCCCATCTACGGCAACCCGAGTCTGTTCCGGTGGCTGCGGCATGAACCAATGAACGAACAAGGCGTGGTGTTTTTGTTTGGAATGCTGGCGAAAAAGCTGGGCTACTGGGTGGAAAACGTTCAGAAGGGCTTTCCCGATTGCGAGGCATTGCGCCTGATCGCTCCCGGCCGCTGGCAGCGCGTCTCCATTGAATTTGAATTCGAGAGCCGCAATTTCCGCGACCACGGCCATGCCGCGGACCGCTGTGACGTCATCGTTTGTTGGCGCCACAATTGGCCCGACTACCCGAGGCACATCGAGGTAGTGGAACTTCGCAGCGTGGTGAAATCGTTGGCCGGAGTGGCGGGTTAGGCGATCCATTTGGGAGTGCGGGAGCTCAGTTCCCGCTTTTCGTTGCGAAAGTGCACGAATGAAAAAGCGAGAGCGGGGCTCCGGCTTCTCATTGGGAAAGTGCATAAAAGGAGAAAAGTGGCAGCTGGGCTGCCGCACTCCAAGGATCAGCAGAGTGCGCGTAAATCGCTTCGCAGCCGATCGCCCTGGCCGTCGCGCAGCAGCCCTTCGACTGCCGCGTGTGTCTTTCTCCAAATCGGAACGGCACGCGCCAGCGCCCTTCGTCCTTTAGCGGTCAGCATCATGAGACGGCTGCGGCGGTCTGCCGGGTCCGCAATCATCCGGACCAGCTTGCGGCGCCGCAAGGGCTTGAGGGCCGCCGTCAACGTGGTGCGATCCATCGCCAGCAACGAGGCTACTGCGGTCATCCCTGCCGGTTTCGGACGGTTGAGCGACATCAGGAGCGAGAATTGCCCGTTGGTCAGCCCGACAGGACGCAGCGCATCGTCAAAGCGCCGTGCCAGCGCTCTTGCCGCGCGCTGTATGTGCAGGCAGAGACAGCAATCGCGGACCAGATGGGTTGTCGCAAAGGTCGGCTCCACAACGGTGGCCATTAGCAAATCATATGGATATCAACGTATCTTGCCAAGAGCCCGCCGCGTATGATAGGTTGATATCAATGTATATCGACCGAGCTCCGGCCCGGATACCGCCCTCGCAGTCAGGAAAATCATGAGACGAAAAAGAGTTCCGACAAAGGCTTTGGGCTGCATCGCCGCGTTTCTCATGTTCGCCTCGGCGTGGCCCGTAAAAGCTCAAGAGGCCAAGACCCGCTATCCGGCTATGGCGCCGCTCGAGCAATACATGATGCCCGATCGCAACGAGGAGATAAAGCTCGCGCGCAGCGCTGCTCCGGATTCTATCTCCGGCGACGCCGAAGTTTTGGTCCTCGGCCGACATGGCTATGAAACTGCCGTCCAGGGGAAGAACGGTTTTGTATGCCTGGTAGAACGGTCCTGGACTGCCGGAATCAACGATCCGGACTTTTGGAATCCTAAAACGCGCGGTCCTCTCTGCCTCAATGCTCCAGCGGCACGGTCCTACCTTCCGCGCACCATCAAAAAGACCGAACTGGTCATCGCCGGGCGGACCAAAGCACAGCTCTTCGAAGCGATCGCCGCAGCCATCGACAAGAAGGAACTGCCGGCGCCGGAGCCTGGCGCGATGTCCTACATGCTGTCGAGGCAGGGCTATTTGGGCGACCAAGCTGGCGGACCCTGGCTTCCACATCTCATGTTCTTCACTCCCGAAACCGATTCCAAGGCGTGGGGCGCGGATCTTCCCGGATCGCCGATTATCACGTTTCAGAACCCGGAAGAACGCCTTACCGTGTTTCTGATTCCCGTGCCCCGCTGGTCGGACGGAACCCCCGCTCTTCCTGCCGCGGGGCACTAGCCTGCGAATTTGAGCGAGTCGTGGCCATGGGAAGAAGGTGAATGGGAGATTGAATTGAGGAAAGCCGCCAGAAAGGTAATTTTTTTCGCCGGCCGTTGGCGCGAACCCCGCGAGTGGTCAGCTTTGTCGAGGCATGCCCAACACCCCGGGCAAGGAGCAGGAGGTTGTCAGTGTCGTCCAGGCAAATCCGGCAGCCTCCTGCCCCATCACCTCGCGTCCGTACATTGAACCCGCTGCGAAATTCCCCCCGTCGTACTCTGTCAAAGCCGCGGCAACCCGCGTCAATTGTCATCCCGACCGTGAGGGCGCAATTCCTCGCGGCCTCAGGCGGAACCTGCTTTAATCTTAGGATTTGTGTCTACACCTTGATCAGCCCCGGGAATTTGCGCGCGTCGTTGTCGAAGCCCGGGAAGACCGGCGCGAGATCCTTTACCCCGATGTGCTTGGTGAGGATTTCTCCCACTACGCTTCGAAAATCGGTCGTGAGCGTGAGGTCGCGCCCTTCGTTGAGCTGGTGATCCTCGAGCCCTGGCCATTTGCCATACACGCGGCCGCCCTGCACGTCGCCGCCCATCACGAACATGCAATTCGCGTGTCCGTGATCGGTGCCGCGATTGCCATTTTCTTTCGCCGTGCGGCCGAATTCGCTCATGGTCACAAAAACAATGTTCTGCATGCGGTCGCCCATATCCTGATGAAACGCCGCCAGGCCCTGGCCTAAATCTCGCAGCAAATTCGAGAGCTGTCCCTGCACGCCGCCTTCGTTCACGTGGTTATCCCAGCCGCCGCAATCGACGAACAAGACTTCCACACCGATGTTCGCCTTCAAAAGCTGTCCGATTTCCTGCAAGCTCTGACCGAGCCGGTTCTTCGGATATTCCGCGCCGTTTTCCGGTTGATATTTTTCCGGATCAGCGTTTCGCAGCAGATCGATGGCTTCAAAGGTTTCCGTGCCCGTTCCGTGCAACGCATGATCGACGGTCTGCGCATACATGGCCTCAAATCCGCCTTCCACCACTTTCCCCGAGCCTGGTGACTGCGCCATCACCTTGAACTGTTTCAAATCTGGCAGCGCGATGGCCGGCGCACTGCCGCGCAGAGTCAGCGGCAGATTCGGCCCCATGGCCACGGCGCGAAACGGTGAAGCCTCTTGCTCAGGCACCGTTTCGAGCGCTCGGTTCAGCCAGCCGTCATCCGTCGCCCGTAATCCCGGCGTACCGGACTCCATGAAATCCTGCGCGTCGAAGTGTGAGCGCGTCGGGTCCGGCGATCCCGCCGCGTGCACGATGGCCAGCTGATTCTTGTGAAATAAAGGTTCGAGCGGCGCGAGGCTCGGATGCAATCCAAAGAATCCGTCCAAATCGACCGCCGCGTCGGTCCCGCCGCGCGTGGGCTGCGGAATCGCGATGCTTGGCCGCATGCGGTAATAATTCGGCTCGCCAAAAGGCACCACGATATTCAAGCCATCCGCCGCGCCGCGTTGAAACAGCACGACCAGCTGCTTTTTGTTCGGCATCGGCGTCGCCGCCACGGCGCGCTGCAAAAATGCGGGCATCGCGCTCAATCCCACCAGGGCCACACCGCCCTGCTTCAAGAAATACCGCCGCGAAAATTTCAACCCTCGCACGCCTTCGCAACATTCATGGCTCATGGCAACCTCTCAAGTTCATTCCCAAATATCGAGTGTCCCAATATGGAGTGCGGCAGCTCCGCTGCCGCTTTTTTTTGCGTCCGGGCTATATCCTAAAGCCGCAAAAGCGGGAGCGAGGCCCCGCGCGCCAAACGCTACCGCCTCTGAAACTCAGGCGCGCCCAGCACCAACCCCGCCACGACCCCCAGATCCACATGCTTGACGGGGTCATCCAGCCGCGCCTGCACCACCTCCGGATTGTCGAGCTGCTTTTCCAGTGTTTCCACGGTGGTCGGCGCCGCTTGCCCGCCCAGGAAAACCTGCACCGCGCGCTCCAGCGCGGCCTTCGCGTCCGCCGTCGATTCGACTCCCAACAGCGAGCCAACATCCGTGCGCGACCCGCGCATCCTGTTCCCCGCCAGCGCCAGCGAAAAATTCAGCCGGTTGAGCAGCGCGCCTGTATTCACCCAGGCATCCGCCTTGTCCGCGTAACCCGTTGGCGGCTGGCATTGATAGAGCGGTTCGCCGATGCGCGCCACCCAGCCGACCAGTGGCTGGGGCATGTCCACGTCCGTTCCCAACGCGCGCGCTGCGGAGACGACCAACTCGAACGGCGTCTTGATTTTTGCCCGGTACGCCTCGCGCGACCAAAATTCCGGCGAATAGATCATCGTGTGCATGACCTCTTTGATGTCGCCGTCGCTTTCCTCAAACGTCTGCGCCATCCGCGCCACCAATTCCGGCGGAGGATTATCCGAAACGAATCGCCGCGCCAGCTTCGTGGAAATGAACTTAGCCGTGCTCGGGTGGTGCGCCAGCAGGTTAATCACTTCCTCGCCGTCTTTCATTCCGCCGGCATGAATCTTTTTGCCCAGCACGATTTTAGGATCCGGATCGTGCAAACGATCGTCAAACTTGAATTCCGGGTTCTGGCGGGGTTTATCGATGGTCCAGCCCGTAAAGCAGCGGGCCACTTCGGTCACATCCTTCTGCGTGTAACCGCCGTCGACGCCCAGGGTTTGCAGTTCCATCAGTTCGCGGCCGTAGTTTTCATTCAGCCCGCGTTCGTTTCCCTTTTTCTGCTGGCCTTGCGACGGGAACGGCTGTCCAAAACGGCCGTATCGCATCTGCTGGCGCATGGCGCGCTCTTCCGCCAGTCTTTGTGCCGCGCGCGGATCGACGCTCAAGAAATTATCGAGATAGAACAACATTGCGGGGCTTTTCGCCGACGCGGTCAGCAAGTCCTTGAATTTCCCCAGCGCGTGCGGCTGGATGACGTCGCGCTCGTAAGAAGTCAGGTAGTAGCGGTCTTCACCCTTCCCCGCAAACACATTCAAGTGATTGAACCAAAAATCATCCATCACCTGCTCAAGTTGCCGCTCGCTGTAAATCGCCCGCGTCACCTTTGCCATCGCCAATTCCGCAATCACGCGCTGCGGCCGTTTACTGTTCTCGCCCAAGGCCCGCGCGAAATTGTTCGGATCGCCACCGCTAAGCGCTCGTCGCTTTCCGGCACTTTTAACAACGGAATTTTCTTGAGCGGGATCATCCTTCATGGGTGAGGGGGCGTTCGCATCGGCAGTGTCAGACTGCCCGGCGCTAGAGGCGGAAGGAGTTTCTTTCGCGTCCATCGTTGCCGAATCCGTAGACGCAGGCGATGCCTGCATATCCTTGGCGACCACCGCGGCCGCCACGTCCGAACGTCGCTGTTGGTCCTGCTCGATTTGCGCTTGAGCACGCTGCGAAGCCTGCTTTTCTACCTGCTTCGGCCGCGGATACTCTTCCATCAGTTTCGCGGAGGACATTCTCAGTGTAGGAAAATCTTCCAGCCTCGCATCCAGCGTATTGTCGTCGATGGAACTTGGATTCAGCTGGTCGTCAATCCACTTCGCAAGACCCATTTGCTTAACGCGCTCGATATCTCCGGGCCTTGGGCCATAGGCTAAGCGGTTCAACGCGTGCAGGATCGCTTCATCCTCGTTCAACTCGGTAATCGGCAGATTTTTTAGAACCGGGTCGTGCTTCGTTTTCTTGGTCTTCGTCGAGGCGGGCGTTGCTGAAAGCAAAGGCGAATCGATGCCCAGCGAAAACACGCAGGCAAAGGAAAGAACAGCCGCGAGGAAAGATCGAGGTGTCGCTGAAACGGATGCCTTCTCTGCAGCCAGGCTCTGCCGCACGCTCATGAAGCCCTCCTGCCGGGCGGAATGGTCCGCAAACACCTAGGACTCCATAGAATAACCCTCCGGGGCCCTGGAAGTTGCGTCCTATAATGTCCAGTGTCGAAAGTCCACTTTGCCCTTTCGTACAGGTGCAGGTTTTTGGAGTGTTCGAGCGGATCGAGGGACGAGATGAATTCCTAATCAGTTGCGGGCAGAGCTTCCCGAGAAATACGACTGGGCTTTGGACCAGGCATTGGCGGCGACCAGGCGGCCGAGCTTGCGGCCGGCAAGGTCGCTCGCGGCAAAGTGGATGCCCGCATAGCGACCGGCCATGCCGGCCTCATCGGCAGCCTCAGAGAAGGTTCGCCAATGGAGTATGACCGGCTGAGCCGGAGTTGTGCCAGGTTCGATCTTCGAGCTTCCTCTGGGCAAGGTGACGGAATCGCCGGACTGATCGCTGCCGGTCCAGAGGCGAAGGATTTCGGCGGCGGCGGCGCTTTCGGCGCTGATGGCAGAGACGTATTCCGGGGAGGGCGGAGTGGGAGAAGTGGCGGGCTGGTAGGGAAGCCACTGGGAGCCGTCCATTTCGACGGTGCCTTTGCCTGGACCACCCCAGCCGCGAATTTTCTTGCCGTTGAAAAGCAAGCTGATCGAGGTTACCGGGCGCGCCGAGTCGTACGCGCGCTTGGCATCCCAGGTGGCGATGGTCGCGTCGAGCAAGGCATTGGTCAGCGCGAAATACAGCTTCACATCGTCGTCGAGCGTGTGATGGTCGCGAGAGGAAACGAACTGCGCCAAGTTCAGCCAGTGATCGAGAGTGTCCGCGCCGGTCGTGTCGCCAGACCAATACTCCGCGATCATTTTTTGGCGATCGGTAAGGTTCGCGCTGAGATCGATCAGTTCCTCTGCTTGCTGTTCGTATTCAGGCGAGCCAAACTTGAATGGCCCAGGCTCTACTGCCGCGCGAAAATCGTCGCCTTTGGTCATGGCGAAAGGCGTAATGAAGCACCACTGGGCGCCCGCGAACATTTGCACCACCAGGTTGCCGCTGGAATCCGTATAACTCAGCGGCTGCCAGTGATCGGGATTCAGGGGCTTCGCGGAGGGAAAATGAGCCGCAACCACACCCGCCCCATTTACCGGCCTATAGCCGGACCAGTCGCTGTAAGCGCCAATGGCGCTCATTCTTATGCCGTTTTTTCCGGCGTTCTCGGCGGCCGTGGAATCCATCTCGCCAAGCTGGTTGGACTTGTCATGGTGGCGGAATTCCAGCACCGCTGCGCATGCCACGTTCCCGATTCCGGTCGGTGTTTCAATATCTGTAGAATTATCTGTTGGATCGTGCCCAAGCTGCTTCATCAGGGGCGCGTACACGGATTGCGTATCCACGGGCATTACATCTATCAAGGCGCGGTATGCCGCATAACTGATGGCCCGCTCCTTGTTGGCTTGCGTACGCTTAGTCGCAGGCCGCCGGAGGACCCCGCCCAGTTGCGTCCCCACGGCGCGCTCGTCATACGCCGCCCAAGCGTCGTACATACAAATATGTACAATGGAAAGTCCCCTCGCCACAGCTGGGGCCCCCAGTCTCGCGTCGCGCGCGCCTTCCAGCGCGGCGTTGCTCCACTGGATTACAACATTTGGCGGGGGCGGGGGGCTGGGGCGCGCTGAAGTTTGGAGGAGGAACGCGATTGCGCAGATCCCGAGTAGATGAGGCCCAGGGAGGCTCCGCACCTTCATCCCGGCAACGTTTTGGCCCATCTGATATACGCCGATGCACGGCGACCCCGCAACGCAACGGGAGTGCCTTTGTGCGGCCATCACTGCGTCACGGTGATCGTGATCGTGTTGGACTTCACGCTGTCGGCCGTGTTCCGCCACGGCCGCTGGGTCCGTGAAACCCGTACGGTGTACTTGCCGGGCCTCGATAGATCGTAAAACCTCGTTAACGCGAGCTTCTCTTCAAACGATTTACCAGGCGGTAGCATAGAACCAAAAACGCTGCCGGTAGGCGCGGTTGGATGTTCTCTTAAGTTCCGAAGAAACTGGGTGGGAGCGGCCTCACGCCCTTGCTCGTCGAGGACCTTGATATCATAGTTTGTGGGCTGGTCAGGTGCCGGTCCCGGAACAACCAAGACATTGACATTATGATCGGTAATATTAGTTACGGACACGCTGAGTATGATCTCGGATCCGATCTTGACTGGTCCGTCGGGTGCCTGTAATTTTAGCGAAAGCAGCGGCCTGCCGTTTGTCGATGGAGAAGAAATCGTAAGTACGCAGGCTAAAACTCCGACTAGAAATCTCATAGAAACCTCACGGACAGCCAATCGGGTTGTCATTCTTCGCAACGGTCGACCATGATGGATAGTTTGCGCTAGCCTGGAAGACACCGTTGCTCGATGAGCTGGTCTGGAGGGTCCAGGTGTTAGTGGATATAGTTTGAGTAGCGTCCGCGTTGAAACTCCACGAAACTGAGCCGAGCGGTACGGCGATGGTATTGTTCCCTGCGATTCCAGGTATCCAAAAGAAATAGGTGGTTGCGCTCCAAGCCCAGGTGAACTCGTTGTCTGCAGACGGTAGGGGCCTCTCTGGGCTGTCTTCATATACAAATCCGGTTAGCAATGGCAAGAAGTTATCTAGCCCCGTGGGGCCGCTGCAGGAGGTGATGGTCGTTCCCACCTTATAGGTATAACTATTGTTGTTGATGATCTGGGCCCACTCGAATGTACCTGTCACCGGCGTCCCATTCAGCGGCGGGCCACTTTGCGGCGGGGGCGGGCTGCCGGTGGCGTTGAGGGTGATGGCCGGGGTTGAGTCAGCGTCGCCGAGTTCGATTTGCGCGCTTGTGGTCCCATTGTCGATGAACTGAACAGAACCGCGTGGGGAGGGGGAGACGCTGACTGAAGTTGGTCCAGCAACGTTGAATGTGACCAGAGCTTTGCCGGTCTGCGCCGTCCCGTTCACGTTATAATGTAATGTAAACGTAACTAACTGGGAATTTCCAGGGGCCACGAAATAGAATGACGCAGACTGTTGGCCTAGGAGGGCTGCCGTCAGTGCTACGGGTCCCCCGCTGCTGGTCGGCGTCGAAAAGTTGACGACGAAATTAGAAATTGCGGTTGGCGGATTGGAATTATATCCGGGAATGTTCCAAGATTGGCTGGTAGCCGACAGGCTGCCATACGAGGCATACAGGACGATCTGCTCTCCAACCACGACGTTTATGGTTTGCCCGGTGATGTTTGTGCCGCTGGCGCCGCCGAGTAGACAAGTTGGGGACAGACGGGACGTTTCCGCTTCCTGGAATTGCCGAGCATTGCCGCGCTGCGCAACATGGTGCGGAACATTTACGACTACGATACGGAAAAGGCGTGCCATCACAGACAAAATATCAGAGAACGTCCCGTCTGTCCCCGGTTTCCCCTAGCCGGAAGTGAGGCCTCAATAGGCAACATGGTGCTGACCGAGCGGCGAGCCCATTGACGGGAGGAGGTTCCACCCGTATCCTCGAACTTCTTCCGGCAGAGGGTTCATGCTGGTTCGCAATTTTATTTTCTGGCTGTCCACCAAGCGCAGCGTTACAGACCGCATTGCGCGGCGCGGCATGCAAAATGGCTTTGCGCGCCGGTTTGTCGCCGGCGAATCCCTCGACGAAGCTCTTTCGGCAAGCCAGGAACTCTGCTCGCAAGGCCGGAACGTCAGCCTCAACCATCTCGGCGAAAACGTCGCCAGCGAAGCTGCCGCGCGCGATGTCTGCTCCGGCTATATCCGCATGATCGAGGAATTGCACGCCAAGAATCTCACCGGCAACATCTCCATCAAGCTAACTCAGCTCGGCCTGGACATCGACAAACAGCTTTGCCAATCCATGGCCCGCGAGATCGCCGCTCGCGCCCTCGCGCTCGGCCGCACCATCGAGATGGACATGGAAGGCAGCGCCTACACCGACCCAACGCTTGATATTTTCGAAAGCGTGCAGCGCGACCTCGGAAATTGCGGTTTGGCGGTGCAAGCCTACCTCTTCCGTACGGAAAAAGATTTGCAAAGGCTGGCGCCCATCAAACCGAAGATTCGCCTGGTCAAAGGCGCTTATCGCGAACCCAAAGCGATCGCCCTTCAAAAGAAGAGCGATGTCGATGCCCATTACAAGAAGCTGACCACCATTCTGCTCGAAGGCGCTTCGCAGGGTTCTTTCTTGCCTGCTATTGCTTCCCACGATTGGAACATGGTCGCGCATGCACAAGCAGAGGTCGCCCGCATCAAGTTGGACAAGACTCGCTACGAGTTTCAGATGATTTATGGAATCCGCCGCGATCTTCAGGACCAAGTGCGCTCCGCCGGAGACACGCTTCAGGTGTACGTGCCGTTCGGCACCGACTGGTGCCCCTATTTCATGCGGCGTCTCTCGGAGCGCCCGGCCAATTGCTGGTTTGTACTTCGCAGTTTAATCGCGGAATCGGGAAGCGCGTCCCGTCAGCCTGCGGTTTGACCGGCCAAAGAGCGGCCGAATTTTCGCATCACGCGGCCCGTCACTCCGTGAGTTCAAAATCCGCGACGCGGTTCTTGGCGTGATGTCCTGCGCCGTCGATCGCCATCACGACCAGTTCATAATTCCCCGGGGGCAGGTCCTTGACTTTAATATCGAATCCGATAGGGACCATCGGGCTGCCCTTTTGAATATAGTCGTCCAAGCGAACCGCGCCCGTCTTAAGGACAACTTTCCCAGTCGCTCGATCGATGACTGCATAACCAGCCTCCACCTCCGGCGGATTCGCTGACGTCAGAAGCGGCTCGTACAGTTCCGTATAAAGCGCAACGTTGTCGGTTTTCTTGAAGCGATTGCTGGCCGATGGATTGATTTCCATGCCTTTCACGACCAGCGGCGTGTGATCCTCGAGCAGAGCGGAATCGAGGTCCTCCGGAATATCCGTTAGCCGTTGCATCGAGTTCGAAAGCACCACGCCTCCCAAGCTGAACTCTTTGCCATCGTACGGATCGATTTCCAGCGGCGATTCGTACTTTCCAAAAGTGTCGCTCCCCGAGCTGACCACCACCGTCAGTTTATAATTCCCCGATCCCGCATCGAACTGGTTTTCGTAGGAATAGGGCTTCTGCTCGAACGCCTTCATTTCGTCTTTCTCGAACTCCAGATTCACCGTATCGCTGAACTTGGCACCGATCGAGCCATCCGGTTTGTACGCGATGCCCAGCACATTCAGGCTGGCATGATACTTTCCTTTCTCTTTTTCGAAGTGCACCGTGTTCGACGGTATTTCCATCGAAAGATTCACGCGCGCGACATTTGGCGCCGTGTAGAAATACGGCGCTTCAAACGGGCCCTTGATCGTCCCCGCCTGGTTCCCCGTGGCCCGCGCCTCAAGCTGCTTTTCCACCGGCGTCCCTTCGAGGACGTTCGTCGGCTTCGTGTTGCAATAGCCGCTGCGCGACCGCACGTGTAATCCACCGCGCTCCATCTTCACCTTTAACGTGTGGCAGCTTCCCTCGGCCGTCTGCGGCGGTACATAGCCCAGGATGTAAAACTCGTTCGCTTCACTCCCAATCTTCTCCAGTCCCCCCAGCAAGTCGTTGGTGTTGAAGATCGTGAATCCGCCAGTGCCCTCCGCTAGGGCCGCGAGAATCTGCTGATTTGTCGAGGCGGAAGAAAGAAACGGCGGAACGATGGTCCTCGGCTGCGTATAAATGGAATTCGGATTATTGGTATTGGGATTCGCGTAGCCTCCGGTGCGGCCGGTAGTTCCGCCGCCAGTTCCGCCTCGACCACCCGTCCCTCCAGTGCCGCCCGTTCCGCCGGTGCCGCCCTTTCCTCCGGTTCCCCCTGTCCCACCGGTGCCGCCTGTTCCCCCAGTTCCACCTCCACCGGGATGTCCCCCTCCGCCACCTGTGCCGGTGCCGCCACCTCCAACTCCGCCGCCTCCGCCTCCGGGCTTTTGCGGCTCAAGCAGTCCTTCGGAATAAGCGGCCAAAACCACACGGCCGCCGCCGTAGGTGCTCTGTGCGCCGGCGCTCACGGCAAGCGCGCTTTTCCCTTCACTCGGGGTTTGCAGCCGTGAACTCCCGACGGGAGGAGTCGCCAGCAGGCCGCGGACATCCAGCGCATAGATCGCCACATTCGCTTTGTTGCAAGCGTCAATCGTTGCCGTCAACTCCGATTCGCTCTCGTTGGTCAGCGGAAATCCTGCGGAAAATAGCACCACCATTTTCCGGCCGGGCACTCCGCGCAGATTCTTGGCCAGACTGCGCAATGACAGCAGCATGCTCCGCGCTCCAAAATCTGCTTCCGCGTTGTTCATCGACGAAAACGGCGAAGAGAATCCCTGCGATCCGGACGCCGGGGACAGTCCGGCCGAAGCCACTTCCACCGGAGCCTGCGCATTGGGATCGACCGACGAGCTCTTCACTCCGCTCACCGCTGCCTGGAGAAGATTCGCATTCGCCGTAAAGTTCTGGACGATGCGCAGGGTTCCGCCAAAATCCACGACAGCCATCAGCTTGTCAGGCCCCGCATTGCCATCGATGAACTTCTTTGCCGCCGCCCTCGCCTGGATCTGATCCGGTGCAGCCATCGTCGAGTTATCGAAGAACAGGATCATATACCTCTTCTGGCCCTGCGCCTGAATGGCGGTATCCGCGCCAAAGGAAAAACTCGCCACGGTTTGTTCCTTGTTGTCTTCATAGACCTTGAAATCGTTCTGCGTCAGGTCGTGGACGTAGTCCCCCTTCTTGTCAGTCACCACCGCGTCCACCAGGACGAGCCGCGACTCCGATTTAATGAGCGCGCCGGGCGCTTGCACCGCCTCAGCTGCCGGTGCCGGTGTCTGAGCCGGCGGCGTCTGGCCCGCAAGTTGCGCCAGAAATAGACACGATGACGCCGCTGTGAAGGCCGTCACCCAGCCCCAAGTTCCCAGTCCCCGGTTCTTTATCGTATTCATTGGCTCCCCCATCAATTCGGTATCACTACGGCGCCGTTGCGCGCCGCAAGCTGCGCCCCCTCTGAGTCACGCACGACCTGTCTCACCAGATAACTGCCGGGCTTCACCTCGAAACTCGTCTTCAAATTGAGGCCCGACCGCATCAGCCGGTCGTACGTCGGGTCCAAAAGCTTCATCTCGACAATTTTCTCGCCGCCTATCACGAAATTCCCATTTTCATCGAAAATAGCCGTCGCCACGGTCAAGTCGTCCCGCGTCCGTCCGTCCGTTTTCCGGAATCGCACTCCCTTGATGTCGACATGCGTAATCACAGCCAGTCGCGCCTGGTCGCTGGTCGTCTTGAAAAACTGGGTGTGCAAATCCACCGGCAAATCACGAATTTCGTCCTGCGAAAAGAGCGCTTCCTGAATTTCCTGCTTGGCCTCCTCGACCGGGTCCACCGCGTGCCGTGGCGCGAAATATCCATGCCGCGCCTGTATTTTGTAATTGGTCTTGCGCACGAAAGAGACCTTCAAGGTATGCAGGCTCCCGTCGAGCTTCAGGTTCTGCGGCGAAAAACCCAAAAGATAAGTGATGGCAGGCGCGGCTCCCGCTTCCCGCAAACCCTCGTCCACGTCGTTTCGATTGTGAAAGAAAGTCCCGCCTGTCCCGTCCGCAAGCTCCTGCAGGATATCTTCCTGCGCCAGTTGCGCGGCCACTCGGTACGAATCCTTGTATCCCGCAAGATTCGGCGGATCCCTATAGGGGTCCCCGATGTCTCCCATATCCGGCGTGTACAACCCCCGCGCGTCTATCGTATTAATGACGATGTTCGCCTTTGTCGCCTGGTCCACTAAATCGCTGGATTCCAGCTGCAGAGTCGAAAGAATAAATCCCGGTGAGACGAACACCATAATCCTCTGCCCCGGCATCGACGCCAGGCGCCGCATGACCTGTTCCATATGCCGGTACCCAAATTCGGTCACCGAATCTTCCCGGCCCACCACCATCCCTGCCGTCGACTCCGCCATCGATTGCGCTGCCGCCTTTTGCGTTTCATCCCCTTGAAAAGCGCACTGCACTGCATCTTCCGTGGCAATAGCTAGCGCCTGCGTGTCGCGTTTGTTTTGAATCAGGTCAGCTTGGTAGTAACTGATGTCCGGGCAGTCATGCGTCCCGGCAGTGGGCGAATGCGGCTGGATCTTCAGAAGCGCTTTGCGCAACTGCTCGTGATCGCTCGTAAACTCCACCGTAAATTGCCCCGAAGTCGAATAGATTCCAACGCGGTCGGAAGCCGCCAGCGAATCAAGAAATTTGTTTGACGCGTTCCGCACGAACATGGCGTCCGACATCGAGAGGTGCTCATCGTCAAAAACCAAGGAGACAAACCGCTGAGGCAACGCAGCTACTGCGGCAGCCGCGGCCGGATTCGGAGGCGCCCCCGGTTCGGACGCTGTCGTCGCGGGAACCAGGTGCGACTCGGGCGTTTCCACGCTGAATGTCGAGATAGACTGCGGTTTGCGGTTGTCAGAAAGCTGGAAATCTTCCTTGTGCAGGTTTGGCACCACGTGCCCTTGTTGATCGCGCACCACCACACGGACCAGAACAAGGTTGACGCGAACTTTGAACGTTGGAGCCGTGTCGTGGCTCGATAGTTCTGCGTTCTCATTGGACGAAGTGGGCGCTTGCGGCTTGGCCGGCCCCGCAG
This sequence comes from Candidatus Acidiferrum sp., assembly GCA_049794595.1. Classification (GTDB taxonomy): domain Bacteria; phylum Acidobacteriota; class Terriglobia; order Acidiferrales; family UBA7541; genus Acidiferrum. The sequence goes on along the minus strand of JBARCY010000283.1, from coordinate 4,471 downwards.
GCGCTTGCGGAGCGGCAGTCGTGGAAGGAGCGGCGGGCGAGCCCGGCGTTTGTCCCTGGAGGATCGGCGCGCTCACACAGCCCAAGAGACAAACAAATGAAGCACACTTCGAGAGTCGCGCCAACGGGAACTTCGGTAGGTAGGACATCCCTTTCCTTGTCTGATCCGTATCCGCAGGCACCGCCGGCTCTGTGGGCAGCCGACACTACGGGGGGAACCTAAGCACCACACTCGCGAAATGACTATACGCTCTGGTTAATTTTTGTGTCAATGCGTTTGCCAGCCGCGCGAAACGCCGTCAAACTCCACACATCCTGCGCATCATCGTGGCGCAACACGTAGCGGTCTCCGGTCTCCGCAAGCACGCGAAAATACGTCGCGCCCGGCGAGTACCAGCGGTCTTCCACCTCGGCAATCTGCAACGATTGCGCTTCAAATACGATGCGCGCCGGCCGCTCATCCGCCTTATGCCCCGAATGACATTCCACGCGAACCAACTGCTCAGCCATATCGCTCACCCGTTCGGCACGTCTTATGCCGCGCCGCGCCGGCTTTCTTCCAGCTCCGCGTTCCACGCCGCCCCTAAGAATACGGTCACCGCCGAAAGGTGCATCCAAATCATCAATCCAATCACCGCCGCCAATCCCCCATAAACCACGCTGTATGGCACTCGCCGCACATAAATCCCGAATATCAGGTTCACCAGCCACCACAGCGACGTCGCCAGCATCGCTCCCGGCAAAACATTCCGCAAGGTAGCCCCTCTTGGACGCGCTACCCGGTAGATCACTGTTAGCGCCAGCATAGCCAGCACGATCGCCGCTGCGGAAAAGAAAAACGCCCACCATCCCTGCAGACCGTGGCCCGTCCCTAATTCACGAGCCAGCCAATGCCTCAGCGGCCGCCCGAGAACTCCCAATATCGCCGCCGCCAGTAGGGGCGCAATCGTCACCACCAACAACAACAATCCACGAAGCTGCCGGTGCAAAAAGCCCGGCTGTTCTTTGTCTCCGTAAATTCGATGAATCCCTTCCATCAGCTGCCGCATCACTTGCGAGCCGGCCAGAAGCGTTCCCGCCCAGCCGATCAGCGCCACTTTCCACGCTTCCGGCCCGCGCTTGACCAAAAACTCAGACACAATTCCCTGGCTTCCCGGTGGCAAAAACTCCGTAAGATCCTGGATCAAATCGAGCAGGCTCGTTCGCCCGCCAATGCGGCTCGTTGCGAACCCAACTGCAATCAGCAATGTCGGGAAAAAAGCCAGAAACAGATTAAAAGCGATGGCCTGCGAGACCATGCTGCACTGTGGAAATACTCGCGCAACCGCACGGAAACTTCGCTTGAGGTAGGACGTCTCCGAGTTCATGCCGCGACATTATACGCATCCAATGCCGCGCGCTCCATCAAAGCCTTCGATGCCTTCATTCGTGGAAAACCCGCGCCGCGGCAAACGCGCTCTCTACAGCTGCCGGTACATCACTAGCGCATCGACGGCGCCCAGCGCGGGATGCAGGAACGCCCCCGGAAGCCGTCCCACAATTTCAAATCCCAGGCTCTGCCACAATCGCACCGCTCGTTCGTTGCTGCTCACCACGAAATTGAACTGCATCGCGCGAAACCCGCGCGCTTTGGCGTGCTCCAGCGAATGCTGGCACATCGCCCGCGCCACGCCGCGCCCGCTTGCCCACGGCCCGGTCATGTATCCGCAATTCGCAACGTGCGCTCCTCCGCCTTTCTGGTTCGCGCGCAAATAATACGTCCCGAGAACCTCCCCGTTTTCCTCCGCGACGAACACCTCGTGCCCCAGCGAGTTCCAATACGCCAAAGCGTCCTGGCGCCTCATGTCTGCCGGCAATGTATACGTGTCTCCGCCGCGAATCACCGGTTCGAGGATCTTCCAAATCGCATCGTCGTCGCTTGCGGTTGCCGCTCGAATCTTCATTCTGCTGGTCCCGGTTTTCGCGTTCCGATCTCCTGCCCGTGCGCTCAGGTCGTTCTCCCTACATCGTCAATACCACGCGAAACTCCGCTTTCCCGCTCATCATTCGCACAAACGCTTCGTTCACTTTTTCAAGCGGATATTTTTCGATCATCGCCTTCACGCCCGATTGCGATGAAAATCGCAGCGTATCCTCGGAATCCATCGCCGATCCGCTGGGCCACCCCTGGATATCTCGACGCGCTGAAAGCAGCGCTACCGCCGAGACTTCCATCGGCTCAAACGGCGCGCCCACAACGAGTAATTTCCCGCCTACCCCGAGCCCACCGATCAACGCCGCGATCGACTTCGCATTCGGCGCTGTGGCCAGAATCACCTTGGCGCCTCCCATCTTCATCAACTCGTCCGACGGATTTGTCGCGGTGGAATTAATGTAAACGGACGCTCCCAGTTTCTTTGCCAATCCCGCGTTCTCTGGCCCGCGTCCGATCGCCGCCACACGATACCCAGCCTTTGCCGCGTACTGAATTCCCAAATGTCCCAATCCCCCGATTCCCTGCACGCCAACCAAGTCGCCCATTCTCGCTCCGCTGTGCCGCAGTGAATTAAACGTCGTAACACCAGCACACAGCAGCGGTCCCGCTTCCGCGGCATCCAGATCCTCGGGTATCCGAGCCACCGCTTCGTGCCTCGCCAGCATGTATTCCTGATATCCCCCGTCGCGCGTAATGCCCGTGATCGCTGCTTTCTCGCACTTAATAAAATCCCCTCGCCGGCAAAACTCGCACACAAAATCGTGCCCTCCGTGCCAACCGCTCCCCACTCGATCCCCTTTCTTCCACTCCGTCACGCCCTCGCCCACTTCATCCACCACGCCGGCAACTTCGTGCCCCGGCACTCGCGGATACACGATTCCCGGCCACAGTCCGTCTTTTACGAGATGATCGCTGAAACAAATCCCGCATGCTTGCACCTTAATTCGCACTTCGCCGAATCCCGGCCGCGGTATCTCCCGCTCCTGAATCTCAAAATCCGCTCCCGGCTTCACAACCACCGCTACCTTCATCTTCGGCATCATTCTTCTCCTGTCTTCGCATATGCTTCCGCGCAAGACGAACTGTAACTCCCCTCTTCTGATGCGCCAGGAATTCAGAGCGTTAGGTGCCAAGAAAATCCGAAATCGGCCGGAGGAATAAAACTGGAGGCCACAGGCTACTCTGACGGGGACGCACTTCTGCGATCAGTCAAGCCTAGTTAGCGGGGACTTCCAAAGGTCTCACATCACGCGCAACCTTGACCGCGATTTCATCTTCAGCGACCTCCAGATCATAGCGAATCTGGAGATTCATCCAAAACACCGGAGCATTCTGGAAGTAACGTGCAAAACGAAGCGCCGTGTCCGCCGTAATCCCGCGCCGCTCGTGGACGATGTCGGCGATCCGCGTCACAGGAACACGCAAGTCCATCGCCATCCGGTTCATGCTCAGTTTCAGCGGGGCCATGAACTCTTCCCGCAGGATCTCGCCCGGATGCACTGGTTTGATTTTCTTTGCCATCGAACTCTCCTAGTGATAATCCACGATCTCGACTTCGCAGGCGTGACCTTGTAACCAGACAAAACAAATACGCCACTGGTCGTTAACACGGATACTGTAGCGGCCCTTTCGATCACCTTTCAACGCTTCCAGCCTGTTCCCTGGCAAAGTCGCGAGTGTTCGGATGTCCGGCGCAGCGTCCAGCATATCCAGCTTCCGTAGAGCTTGCCGCTCAATAGACTTGAACCGAAGCACAGTTTCCCGCCGGAAAAGGCGTTCAGAATCCGCGCTGCGAAAGGAACGGATCACGGATTCAGGATATACTGTTTTCCGGTAAACGTCAATCAGTACACCTCTGCGGGGTCGCATAAGCTTGCTGGACGTTTCAGCGCGTCGTACACTCAAACAGCACAAATCTAACGCCTAGGAAACACCCATGACCGCGCCCGCAAATCCCATCCCATCAACGATGTCCCGCAGCGAAGAAATCGTCGCCAAACACAAAAAATACATTTGGCCCTCCGTCACCAACTACTACCAGCACCCGCTCGTCGCCGACCACGCCGAAATGCAGCACGTCTGGGACATCGAAGGCCGCAAATATCTGGACTTTTTCGGCGGCATCCTGACCGTCTCCGTGGGCCACTGCAATCCCAAAGTCACCAGCAAGATAAACGCCCAGGTCAACAAACTCCAGCACCTCTCCACTCTTTATCCCAATGAACAAATCGTCGCGCTCGCCGAAAAAATCGCTCAAATCACTCCCGGGAATCTTCAATCGAGTTTCTTCACCAGCTCCGGCAGCGAAGCCGACGAAGCCGCGATTATCCTGGCGCGCATGGCCACTGGCAGTTTTGACGTGGTCGCCCTCCGCCACGCCTATTCCGGCGGGTCGGCTCTCGCCAGGTCCGTCACCGCGCATGCGCCCTATCGCAGGGCCGCCGTCATCAGCGTTGGCGTCTCGCATGCCATCAATCCTTACTGCTACCGTTGCCCG
>JBARCY010000282.1:0-1907 GCA_049794595.1 Candidatus Acidiferrum sp. | reverse complement strand
GCCCACAGGCCGAGCATGGGGAGCACTCCGAGTTGGCGCGTCGCTGGCAATTTAGCCGCTCAAATCCCAAAATAGAAAGAGAAGATTGTAGCTCAGAGACATGGCTTCCCAAATTCCGCCTAACTCGCTCCCGGCCGGTCCCCATCTCCAGGAACGGAATCTTCGGCTCGCCGAGCGCGAAGTATGAAGCGCCTCGCTTACATCGACTGGATGCGCGGCCTGGCTTGCATCCTCATGTTTCAGACGCACTGCTACGATTCGTGGCTAAGCCCAGATGCTCGCAATTCCGGCGTCTACGTCTGGTCGCAGCTTGGCGGCACGCTCCCCGCGCCGCTTTTCCTTTTTCTTTCCGGCATTTCCATGGCGCTTATCACGGAACGCTTCCGCGAAAAAAGCGCCACGCCCTCCAAAATTGCGAAAACGACCATCCTTCGCGGCGTAGAAATTTTCGCTCTCGGCCTGCTCTTCCGCCTGCAGGAATTCGCCCTCGGCTACCGCTGGTCTTCCTGGACCGATCTCCTGCGCGTCGACATTCTCAATATTCTCGGCCTCTCGATGATGGCAATGGGTCTCCTCTGTTGGCTCAGCGCCGCCCGCAACTCTGCCGATGCCGGCACGCTTCCACAAATCGGTGCCGCCTCGCGCAACCGCGGAATTTTCACCGCCCTTTTTGCTGCGGCGCTCGTTTCCATGTCCACTCCGCTCCTCTGGACCACATACCGCCCGACGTTTCTCCCCTGGCCGCTCGAGTCCTACATTAACGGCGTCCACGTCTTCGACAAACCTCAACACTGGCTCTTCCCTCTATTTCCCTGGTCGGCATTCGCATTCGTGGGCCTCGCCGTCGGCTTTTTTCTTTTCACCGGCTTTGCCAAGCGCAATGAAGCCCTCATCTTCGCAGTCATCGGCGGGACAGGCATTTTTGCTTGTTTCCTGTCCGTTCGCTTCGATGTCTCTTCACTCCATCTCTACGCCGTCTACGACTACTGGCACACCAGCCCGAATTTTTTCCTGATGCGCTGCGGGATTCTTCTGATTATTTTGTCTCTCGTCTACGTCTGGTGCCGGTGGGGTCTTGCCCAAATGGCCTTCAGCCCCCTCATCCAGCTAGGCAAAACGTCCCTTCTCGTCTACTGGGTGCACATCGAATTTGTCTACGGCCGTTTTTCGTTCCTGCATAAGCGCCAATCCACCGTCTTGCAAGCCACCACCGGCTTGCTCATCATCTTTCTTGCCATGCTGGTTCTCTCGTTGCTGCGCACAAACTGGAAGGATCGCCGCGCCAAGACGCAAAAGCTCGCCGCTGCGCCGTCGCTCGCCTAACAAATGCATTTTTTGTCGATTTTGAACTATACCGCTGCGACTGCCTAACGCTTTACAGCTGGGTTCTGTTCCTGCTCTTGAGGTTCCTGCGGAATCCTGATGATAATCTCCCCCGGCCGCGCCAACCCCAGGTCGTCCCGCGCGATTTTCTCGATCAATCGCGGATCGCTCTTCAGATCCTTTGTCTCTTGCTCCAGCGCCGCGTTTTCCTTGCTCAGCTGTTCGAGATCAGCCTTCACTTTCCTGATTTCGTTCTGCGTCCGCCGCATGGCCAAAAAACCGTGCGTCCCAAAAATGTCATGCACCGCCATCACAAGCAAAAGCAAACCCAGCAGCCCGCTGCCATATTGCCGCAGCAGCGGCCGGATCTTTTCTTCCGCCGTCGCTCCCTTTAGTTTCTTCTTCAGTTTCCCAATACCCACTTCGTCGCCTCGCTCGCCAATTTCGCCGACGCCTTTGCGCTATTTGCCTCCACGTACAAGCGCAACAGCGGTTCCGTTCCGGACAGCCGCAGCAGCATCCACGAGCCATCCTCGAAGCAGAATTTTGCACCGTCCGTCCGGTCTATCGATACAACTTTCCGC
>JBARCY010000281.1:0-2469 GCA_049794595.1 Candidatus Acidiferrum sp. | reverse complement strand
GTTATTTTGGTCGAAGTACTCGACATCTAGTTCGTACCAGCCGGCCGCGCCATCGAAACGAAACGCAGCGGAGCATTTTTGCGCTGGAGCGACGCACTCGATCGCCTTTCCGCCTGAAGCGTCTTCTGGCGGAACTACGTCGAATGGCGAGTAGCCTTGCAGCTGCATCGCTTCGGCCTCGATCCTGCCGGGATAATGACCCACTCTGCCCCGCTTATCGGCGATGCCGGAAATTGTAAAAAACCAAGTGCAGACGGCGTCGCGCCAGACGATCGCGTGGCCGGCTTGATATTCGAGGCGCTGTAGCACGTCGGCGTACCGCGCATCATCGACGCGGCCTCGCAAGGATTTCCATTGCTCGACGAAGTTTGCCGCGGCTTCCGCGCCCTCATAGTGCGAATCGTAGATGTGCTGGATAACGGTCTTCCCCGAATGCAAAACGTAGTTGTAGGGGACGTGATGAAAGAAAAGCAGCAGATTGTCCGGCGTCGTGCTCAACGATTCGTACATCTTCGCGACCGCCGGCCGGTATTGATCGACATAGCCGGTGCCGGTCGCCGCGGTCCGATCCATGCCGACTCCTTCGTGATCGGCGCGATGCCATTGTCCCCAGCCATTTCGTTCGGAGGATTCGACTCCCGGACCATAATGGCTGCCGAGAATATCCGTGAGCGTTCCCGCACCTAATGGCCCTGTATAGCTTTCATAGATAGGCCAGGAAGTAAGCAGCATTTTTGAAATCGTCTGCACCACGACGGAATCGTTTCCGAAACTCAGCCGCGTCCATTCTTCCGCAATCTGCTCGGCAGAAAGATCCGGATTCCACGCCAGCCTGCCATATCCATAGAGATTCGCCATCGCCAGCGGGTGGGCCAGCCAGTTGGTGTCCATGCCGACATTCACGACTGCTACGTATCCGCCTAGATGCCGATGGAAAGTCTTGCCTGCGACGATGTCCTTCACCGGCGTAGGATTTTCACCGGCGCGCATATCGAAATCGAGAACCGTTTTCCAGAGTGGCGGAAGAAAACACAAATGCCGCTGCTGGCCCGTGTATTCCTGCGTGACCTGCAGCTCGATAGCTTCATTTGTTTTTTCGAGGCCGCTGAAGAGCGGAGAAGCAGGCTCGCGCACCTGGAAATCAATCGGTCCGTATTTGATCTGGACGATCACGTTGTCGTCGAACTTTCCGTCGAGCGGATGAAAGATGTCGTACGCGGCGCGCGCGCGATCATTTTTCAGATTGCGCCAATCGAGATGGTGGTTATAGACGAACGCGCGATAGAAAACGATTCCGTGGTGCGGCGCAAGAGCGCGTGCAATCACATTGGCGGCATCGGCCGGCGTTCGCCCGTAAGTTGCCGGACCGAGACGGCCTTCGGAGTCGGCCTTGACCACGAAGCCGGCAAAATCCGGAATCTGGCGGTAAATTTCATCGACTTTTTTTGCCCACCAGTCGGCGACGCGAGGATCGGCGGGATCGAAAGTGTCCAGACCGCCGATTGTTTTTGGACTGCTGAAGTCAACGGAGATGGATAGCTGCACTCCCCAAGGACGAAACGCAGCGGCAACGCGAGCGAGCTGCGGGAGAAAACTGTCTTCCAGAACGCGCGGATTGGCATTGACGTTGTTGATGGCGCATCCGTTGATACCGATGGACGCGAGCAAGCGCGCGTATTCGCCTACGCGCGTCAAGTCCCCGCGAACATTGCCGTTTTCAAAAAAGATGGATGGGCCGGCGTAGCCGCGCTCAATGCGGCCATCGAGGTTGTCCCATTCGTCTGCCCAGCGGATGGGCGCCGATGGTTGCTGCGTTTCGCGCAAATCGGCAACGCGCTCGCCCCGTGCGATTTTGCTCAGCAACGTGAAGACGCCATAAAGAACGCCGCGATCGTTTGCTGCGGTGATGATGAGGCAATCGAATCCGTTGACTTTTTGCGTCGCCAGCAGGAAGCCGTCTTCGCGCAAACCTGCGCTGCCGGTGATCTGCAGCGCCGCGGATTGCAGCGCGGAGAGCGTGCCGAGAATGATGGCGTTTTCCTGCGGCAAAGTCTTATCGTTGCGGAGGGTGCGCCCCAACATTCCGCGAATGCCGCGAATCAGTTCGTCTTTTGCAGAGGCGAGGACCGGGGAATCACCGACGGTTACAACGCTTGCGGGCAAGTCTGCGTATTTTTGCGCAGCCCGTGCATCCAGAGGCGCATAGCGCAGCCAGGCATCAGCCCCAGTTTCGGCGCGGGCGCTCTTCGCCGCAAACGCCAGGAAGAAAAGAGCGCCGAAAATCGCGACGTGTAGGAATCGAGACATCAGACCAAAGTTTCGGGAATCGACCGAAAGAATAACCGTGTACGTTAACGGCCGTGCTATAGTACCAGCCGTTTTTCGGATTACAAGCATTGGTATTTTTTCTTGGAGGTTTTGATGAGGTTTTTTTCTGGCGTCCGGCTGGCAGTCGTTGCTGTCGCAGCT